>CBFGPY010000032.1:0-11187 GCA_965650755.1 uncultured Chromatiaceae bacterium
GGCTGGCACTGGCGTTACTGTATTTGTTAGTTGCTCCCGCCGGGCAGTTACAGCTGTCGCATTTATTTAAGCCGACTGATACAGAACCGGCAGCAGTGTCCTATGCCAGAGCAGTGCGGGCAGCCGCGCCGGCGGTCGTTAACGTCTATACCCGCAGTACACAGCTTGATGAGCGTTCGTACGAACGCCGGGTGATCCAGAATCAGTCTTTAGGTTCAGGTGTGATCATGCGTAGCGATGGTTACATTGTTACCAACTATCATGTTGTGCATGGCGCGGATCAAATTGTGGTGGCGTTGCAGGATGGCCGCCAGCTGGATGCCTTGCTGATTGGCCAGGATCAGATGACCGACCTTGCAGTGCTGAAAGTAGAAGCAGAAGATTTACCGGTGATCCCGCAAAATCCGGAAATTGCGCCGCAAGTTGGCGATTTGGTTCTGGCAATCGGCAACCCGTTGAATTTAGGGCAATCCATCACTCAAGGCATTATTAGCGCCACAGGCCGGGCTGGCCTGAGTACCAATTCCTATACTGATTTTATGCAAATGGATGCCGCCATCAACGAAGGCAACTCCGGTGGTGCACTGGTCAACAGCAATGGCGTCTTAGTTGGCATTAATACCGCAGCTTTTCAGCGTCAGCGTAATTTAGAAGTACAGGGGATTTTCTTTGCGGTGCCCTACCGTCTTGCTGCCACAGTGATGCAAAAATTGATTAAACACGGCCGGGTCGTGCGTGGTGCTTTAGGCATGAACGGTATCCCGGTGATCAATGCCGCTGGTGAGCGACAGGTCTCCACCGGCCAGCCGTTTTACGGTGTCTTGATAGACCAGGTCGAACCTTTTGGCCCGGCAGACTCAGCGGGTGTGCAGCAGGGTGACATCCTGTTGCAAGTCGATAATAAAACGCTGACCAGTGTCAGTCAGGCCCTTGATATTGTTGCCGAAACTGAACCCGGTTCGGAAATCGATTTGCTGATTGAACGTCAGGGTCAGAAATTAACGCTGAAATGTAAGATTGGCCTGCGTCCTGAATCTGATTGATTACCACATACCAAAGCAAAAGGCCCGCAGTGCGGGCCTTTTGCTTATATAGCACGATCAAAGTGACTAGGCTGGCGCATTGATCCGGGAGATTTGCGCACCTAAATTCTGCAGCTTAAATTCGATTTGCTCATAACCACGGTCGATGTGATAAATCCGGTCCACTACAGTGTCACCTTCAGCCACAAGACCGGCAATCACCAGGCTGGCTGATGCGCGTAAATCGGTTGCCATCACCTGCGCCGCATTCAGTTGTGCAGTATGCTGACAGACCGCGGTGTTGCCTTCGAGCTGGATCAAAGCCCCCATCCGCTGTAATTCAGGCACATGCATAAAACGGTTTTCAAAAATAGTCTCTGTGACCACACCAACACCTTCGGCCACCACGTTTAACACGGTAAACTGCGCCTGCATGTCAGTCGGAAACCCTGGATGCGGTACTGTTTTCACGTTGACGGATTTCAGCGTGCGACCGGTCATATTCAACCGGATCCAATCCGGTCCAGTGGTGACATCCGCACCGGCTTCACGCAGTTTTTCCAGCACTACTTCCAGTTCAGCCGGGTCAGTGTTGATACAAGTCACATCACCGCCGCTGACCGCAGCAGCAACCAGGAAAGTACCGGTTTCAATCCGATCCGGTAGTACTTTATGGCTGGCGCCTTTTAAGCTTGGTACACCTTCGATACGAATAGTCGGGCTGCCGGCACCAGTGATTTTGGCACCTAATGCAATCAGATAATTAGCTAAATCAACGACTTCAGGTTCACGCGCGGCATTTTCAATGATGGTGACACCGTCAGCCAAAGTCGCAGCCATCAGCAGGTTTTCAGTGCCGGTTACACTGACCATATCCATCACCAGGTGTGCCCCTTTCAGGCGTTCAGCACGGGCTTTGATATAACCGTGCTCGACCACGATCTGTGCGCCCATTTTGCGCAAGCCGTCGATATGTAAATTGACCGGGCGGGCACCGATAGCACAGCCGCCAGGCAGCGACACTTCAGCGTAGCCAAAGCGCGCGAGCAAAGGCCCTAACGCCAGAATGGAGGCCCGCATTGTGCGAACCAGCTCGTACGGCGCGACCTGACTGGTAATATGGCTGGCATCAACCTGGACCGTATCAGCGTCACGGCTCACTTCAGCGCCGAACATCCGCAATAATTTAAACGTTGTATCAATGTCTTTTAACGCCGGCACATTGCGGATCACTGACGGCTGTTCGGCCAGCAAAGTCGCAAACAGGATCGGTAATGCGGCATTTTTAGCACCGGAGATTGACACTTGGCCCTGCAGGCGGGCGCCACCTTTGACAAGAAATTGTTGCATCTGTGATTACACCGGCGGGTTGAGAAGTTTTTCGCGACGCCACTGCGTGGGCGTAAACGCTTTGATTTGCAGCGCATGAATACTGCCATTAGCGATGTCAGCCATCAGCGGTGCATAAACCAGCTGCTGTTGTTTGACCCGGCTCAGACCGTCAAAACAGTCACCCACGGCGGTAACAGAATAGTGGCTGCCATCAGTTTTTACATACACTTCAGAAAGTTGCAGCTGTTCAAGCAACCGCTGTTCAATCTCTTTACAATCCATCTGGATACCCTTGTGCCACTGTGGTGATGTTGCGACTGTCCGGACGGAATGGACTTTCGCTAAAAAAGAAAACCCGGCAGTTTAAGCCGGGTAGTGATTATATCCTGCCTCTGGATGCATTTCAGCTTTCTGTCGGTAAAAGGCTTAAAACATCACTGACCAGCGCCAGCGAACGCAATTGTGCAGGCATACCGCGTAACTGCACCTGCAGCGATTTGGCTTTGGCCTGTGCCAGTACCTGGATCAGCCAGGCCAGGCCCGCCGTATCGACATGCTTGAGGCCGGCGAGGTCAAACACAGTGTTTCCCTGCAACGTTTGCAGCGGCTTAAATGGCCAGAACTGAACGACAGTGTCCCGGTTCAGTTCTCCACTAAACACCAGTCCTTGCGGCTCTTGGCGGATCTCAAGCATTTTTCGCTTTCTCTGGCGCTTTAATTGGCGCTTTGGCTTTTTCTTCCAATAACGCTGCCACGCTGACTAAGCCCTGCTGGCGGATCATGCTGCCAAGCTCAGACCGTTTGCTGTCGAGTAATGAAATACCTTCAGCAACCATATCAAACACCAGCCAGTTGTTGGCATCTTTGACCCGGCGCAGTTTAAATTCGATTTTGATATCAGGCTTGCCCGGATCAATGACACGGGTTTTGATTGTGATAATTTTCTTCTGCGGTTCAATCGGTTGACCCGGCTCAATCATCACTTTCTGATCACGATACTGGGTAAATACGCCGGCATAAGTGCCAACCATGTAATTTTGGAACGCGGTGACGAAGGTATTAAAATCCTGCTTCGGCACAGTGTTCAGCTTAACCGAGTTACCGATGACATAACCGGCGGCATACCGGCTGTCGATATAAGGAACCAGCTCTTCAGTCACGATAGTACGCAGAATTTCCGGATCTTTTTTGATCTCAGCCTGTTGCCGGGCGATGCGCTGGAAGGTCTTATCGGCCAATACTTCCATCATTTTGTATGGATCTTCGTATTTTGGTACGGCAGCATCAGCCGCCTGAGCCGGATTGAATGCCAGCAACGCAGTGGCCGCCAGCAGAGCTTTAAATAATGCTTTCATTATTGATTCCCACGATTAAATAAGAACTGGCCAATCAGCTCTTCAAGCACGATGGCGGATTTGGTGTCTTCGATGAAGTCGCCGTTTTTCAGAATTTCAACGTTTTCGTCAACAAAACCAGGCTGTAAACCGATGTACTGCTCGCCAAGTAATCCAGACGTCAGGATTGCCAGTGAACTGGTCTCAGGAAAGTTGTTGTAGCTGCTGTTGATGTCCAGCGTCACAACCGGCTGAAATGATTCAGGGTCAAGCTTGATTGACGCCACGCGCCCTACAACTACACCACCCACTTTGACCGGTGAGCGTACTTTCAGGCCGCCAATATTCTCAAACTTGGCCAACAGTTGATAACTTTGGTCTGAACCCGCCACACCAGTGTTGGCCACTTTCAGCGCCAGCAATAATAAAGCTGCGATCGCTATCGCGACAAAAAAACCTACAAATAACTCTAATTTACGTGATGTCATTTCTCATCCACCAAACATGACAGCGGTTAATACAAAATCAAAACCCAGTACGGCTAAGGACGCCGTCACCACAGTCTGAGTCGTCGCCTGACTGATCCCTTCCGATGTCGGGACCGCATCAAAACCTTTATGCAGCGCAATCACAGTCACGATAAATGCAAACACAATGCTTTTAATCACGCCGTTGACCACGTCCTGCTGAAAGTCCACATTGGCCTGCATGGCAGACCAGTAGCCGCCACCATCGACACCCAGCCAGTCGACACCAACCAGATGCCCACCAAGAATACCGACCGCATTAAAAATCAGCGCCAGCAATGGCATGCTGATGACCCCTGCCCAAAAGCGTGGTGCTATAACCCGACGCAACGGGTCAACTGCCATCATTTCCATACTGGACAACTGCTCAGTGGCTTTCATCAAGCCAATTTCAGCGGTCAGCGCGCTGCCTGCCCGACCGGCAAACAACAGCGCCGTCACCACAGGCCCCAATTCACGTAATAAACTTAACGCTACAAGCGGCCCTAACATTTGTTCGGCGCCAAATTTCGCCAGCACTGTGTAGCCCTGCAGCGCCAGGACCATACCGATAAACAGGCCGGAAACCAGAATAATCAGTAGCGACAACACACCAACGACGTAAATCTGTTTCATGTACAGATGCCAGTTTTTCATTGGTCTTGGCCGACCCCACAAGGCACCCAACAACATCAGAGCGGCGCGGCCAAGCCCCTGCAATGTCCCTAATGTATTGGCACCTAACTGCTGGATTTGCTTCAGCATCAGCGGCTTAACTCCATTAATTCAGTAGCGTAATCGGCGGCTTTAAAGTGGAATGGCACCGGGCCATCCGCCTGGCCTTGCAGGAATTGCTGCACCAGCGGGGATTCATGCTGGCGCAACTGGTCAGGCGTGCCATGACCGATGACCCGGCGTTCCGCCACCACATAAACATAATCGGCAATGCTCATCACTTCGGCGACATCATGGGATACCACAATAGATGTAAGCCCCAGTGCATCATTCAGCGAACGGATTAACCGCACTATCACGCCCATGGAAATAGGGTCCTGACCGGCGAACGGCTCGTCATACATAATTAGTTGCGGATCCAGTGCAATGGCACGGGCCAGTGCAGCCCGGCGCGCCATACCGCCAGACAACTCCGCCGGCATTAAATCCCGCGCACCACGCAGACCAACGGCTTCAAGCTTCATCAGCACCATAGTGCGGATAATGGCTTCTGGCAGTCGGGTATGCTCACGGATGGGAAATGCGACGTTGTCAAACACTGACATCTCGGTAAACAGTGCACCGCTTTGAAACAACATGCTCATTTTTTTGCGGGCCTGATATAAATCCTGCCGGCTGAGGGTGGGAATGTCGGCACCTTCAAACAGGATCTGCCCACTGTCTGGCTTCAGCTGGCCACCGATCAGCCGCAGCAAAGTGGTTTTACCGATACCACTTGGCCCCATGATCGCAGTCACCTTGCCGCGCTGAAACTGCATACTCATGTCGTCATAAATGACACGGTCGCCGCGGCGGAAAGTTAAATTCTGAATATCAACCAATGGTTTATCCAAACCAAACTCCATTTATTTCTCACTGTGCACATACCTGGCCGGAGTGCTCTTTCCGCCGCCAGCCAGCGCTGGCCGGAAAAAACGGCGCAATATACGGGGACTCAATGCACTATGCAAGGCAAATGCCTAATTAATCACCGCATTTTAACTGGTTTCGCTGCAAGCGTCGCGTTGAAAAATTGTAAGTATCAGTTGCAGAATTTCGAACTGTTTACCGTCTTGTGCACTGAGTCGAAATTGAACGCTCCCCTGCCGCAGAATGCATAACCCGGCGCAGGTTTAGCAGCACAGCTCAGCAGCGTGTCTTTACAGGTTTTTTTGCAATTATCCGACAGAAACTGGAAAATGCCCGCAGGTTCGGCACCTGCTTTCAGCCCGGCACCAGGCGAATTGCGTATAGTTCGCATTTTGCCGGCCTTAACTGAATATCAGCTTAATAAAACTGCCACCACAGGGCCAAACCGGGCCGGAAGATTGAGGTAAGTATGAATTTTTGCGAGACAGCGACCCGCGTTCTGGATATTGAATCCCAAGCGATAATTGGTCTCAAAAGTTATATTAATCAAGATTTTAATCATGCGTGTCAGCTGATATTTGATACTAAAGGCCGGGTCATAGTGACGGGGATGGGCAAGTCCGGCCATATCGGCAATAAAATCGCGGCGACACTGGCATCGACAGGTACCCCGGCTTTTTTTGTTCATCCTGGCGAAGCAAGTCATGGCGACCTTGGCATGATCACCCAGCAGGATATTGTGTTCGCGCTGTCAAATTCCGGCGAAACCGAAGAGATCCTGAAGCTGCTGCCGGTGTTAAAACGGCTCGGCATCGCCATCATCGCAGTAACCGGTAATCCGGAATCTACCTTAGCTAAACTGGCTGACATTCATCTGTGCGCCAGAGTAGAACAAGAAGCCTGTCCGCTTGGACTTGCGCCGACCGCCAGCACCACGGCGACTTTGGCACTCGGTGATGTAGTTGCAGTTGCCTTATTAGAAGCCCGTGGTTTTTCCGCTGATGATTTCGCACTGTCACATCCGGGCGGCAGCCTCGGCCGGCGTTTATTACTGCGGATCAGCGATATCATGCATGAACATGAGCAAATTCCGCTGGTTGACGAAAATGCCACCATTTCCGCCGCCTTACTCGAAATTTCGCGCAAAGGCCTTGGCATGACCGGCATCCTTGACGCCACAGGTCGCCTCGCCGGGATCTTCACTGACGGTGACTTGCGCCGGATTCTGGATCAGCGCATAGATATTCATCAAACTGTGATTTCCAGCGTGATGACCCGAAACTGTGTCACAATCCGCTCTGAAATGCTGGCAGCAGAAGCGCTGAAGATTATGGAACAGAAAAAAATCAATGCCCTGATGGTTGTCAGCGCCGAGCAAATCCCGGTTGGCGCACTGAATATGCATGACTTATTGCGCGCAGGAGTACTGTGATGACAATGACTTATCGCGAAATGTATCAGCCGGTCGGCAAAGAGGTCGAGGCCAAGGCTGGCCAAATTAAGCTGCTGATTTGCGATGTCGATGGTGTATTTTCCGATGGCAGGATTTATCTGGGCAATGACGGCGAGGAGCTGAAGGCCTTTCACACCCGTGATGGGTATGGCATCAAAGCCTTACGTCAGGCCGGCATTGAAGTGGCAATCATTACAGGGCGACGCTCAGCCATTGTCGAAAAACGCATGCAAGCCTTAACGGTACAGCATATTTTTCAGGGGCAGGAAGACAAAATGCCTGCCTATTTACAGCTAAAACAACAGCTTGAGCTTAACGATGCCCAGATTGGCTACATTGGGGACGATTTATCAGACTGGGCTGTGATGCAGCATGTTGGTTTATCTGTGGCTGTCGCAGATGCGCATCCTTTGCTGCGGCGTCACGCAGCGCTGACCACCAGCCTGCCGGGCGGTTTTGGTGCAGTGCGTGAACTTTGCGACCTTTTGCTACTCAGTCAGCATAAGTTCGGTGATTTTTCAGGTAGCAGCACATGATTCGGCAATTGTTCTGGTTATTTCTGGTATTAACCGGCGGTGTGGTGCTTTACAGCTGGATTGAAGCCGCAGACACTCCCAAACATGCTGCAGTGGAGCGTGAGCTCGTGCCTGACTTCGTCGCCTATCAGCTGACCCGGCGCAGTTTTGACAAAGACGGCAATTTATCCGGCCAGGTCAAAGCCTCGCAAATGGCGCATTTTGAACAGTTAGGCCAGATCCAGTTTGAGCAGCCCGCTTATACTTTGTACGAAGACCGCCTGCCCCGCTGGCAAATCAGCAGTGCGCAAGGCGTGTTTTATCAGGACAACAAAGTGATCCTGGAGCAAAATGTTCAGGTCGATAATCTGCATCGGGACGAAATGTTCCGGCAAATCCAGACTGAACAACTGGAAATGTTGCTTGATACTCAGTTATTACAAACCGATCATCCGGTTCTGGTGTTAGGCCAGAGCTTCCAAATTCATGGCCAGGGCTTGCAGGCCGATTTAGTCTCGCAGAAACTGCGTTTATTCAAGCATCAGGGGACGGTATATCAACATGAAAATCAATAAGCTGAGCGCATTGCTTGTTTTTTGTCTCAGCACGGCGGTCTTTGCCAAAACCACCGATTTCAGCGAACCTATTGAAGTCAACGCGGACCGCAACGAAGCCAGCCTGAAACAACAGATGCTGGTGTACTCCGGCAACGTGATTGTGAAGCAAGGCACTTTGCTGATCAAAGCGGATAAGTTAACCGTTGATCGCTCCGCCGGTGAAGGCAAAGAAGTGTTTATCGCAGTAGGCCAACCGGCGGTGTATTCCCAGGTGCTGGATGGCGACAAGCCGATTCAGGCCAGTGCCGAAGAAATCCGCTACGCTATGGCGACACGGGTTCTGACCCTGACCGGGAAAGCTGAAATCACCCAGAGCGGCAGCCTGGTCCGCAGTGCGAAAATTGAATATGACCTGCTGAAGCAACAACTCAGCGCCGAAAGTGCAGAAGGCAAAGAGCGGGTCACAACTATCTTTACCTCGGAAGGAAAATAGGGTGAAAAAGCTCGTCGCCGCACATTTGGCGAAAAGTTATAAAGGCCGGCAGGTCGTCAAAGACGTCAGTCTGGAAGTTGGTGCCGGGCAAATCGTCGGCCTGTTAGGCCCGAACGGCGCTGGTAAAACCACAACGTTTTACATGATTGTTGGTCTGGTGCCGTCAGATAAAGGGCAAATCACCCTCGGTGGCCAGGACATTACTTTTGACCCTATCCATGCCAGAGCGCGTCAGGGTATCGGTTATTTGCCGCAGGAAAGCTCGATTTTCCGTAAACTGACAGTGTTTGACAACCTGATGGCGATTTTGCAGACGCGTAAAGATCTGACGGAAGACCAACGCGAACAAACCGCCGATGAGTTACTGGACGAATTTAATATTACTCATATCCGCAACAGCCTCGGTATGAGTCTGTCCGGCGGTGAACGCCGCCGCGTTGAAATCGCCCGCGCCCTGGCGGCCAATCCGGCGTTTATTCTGCTGGACGAGCCCTTTGCCGGTGTTGACCCGATTTCAGTGCTGGATATCAAAAAAATCATTCAGCACCTGTGTAATCGTGGCATCGGCGTGCTGATCACCGATCATAATGTCCGCGAGACCCTTGATGTTTGCGAGATCGCCTATATCGTCAGTCATGGGGAGTTGATTGCATCCGGTTCACCCGCTGAAGTATTGGCCAATCAGCAAGTCAGGGATGTATACCTCGGGGATCAATTCAGGCTATAGTTAGCAAAAAACCAGTTCCCAACTGGTCGTCAGGAGTGACAAGAAGTACATGAAGCCATCTTTACAACTTCGGCTTGGACAGCAACTAACAATGACGCCTCAGCTGCAGCAAGCTATCAAGCTGCTTCAGCTGTCGACCATTGAATTGCAACAGGAAATCCAGGAAGCGCTGGACGCCAACCCGCTGCTTGAAGCTGAAGATGAATTCAGTTTTTCCGAATCCAACGCCAACAATAATGAACCGCAAGCCAACGATGCATCGGCTGAACACAATGCCGCCGACGAATATGCTGAACCGGAAATCCCGGACAGCAGCGAGTCGATGACCGAACAGAATATCAAAGAAGATCTGCCACTCGACAGCAACTGGGATGACATGGTCAGCGCCGCGCCGGTTGCAGGCACAGGCTCACCGGATGAAGACATGGTGTTTCAGGGCGAAACCACTGAAACCCTGCAGGATTACCTGCGCTGGCAGATGCAGTTAACGCCCTTTAGTGAAACCGACCGCGCTATCGCCGAAATTATTATCGAAGCCATTGATGAAAACGGTTTGCTGACCATCAGCTGTGAAGAAGTTCTGGAGTCGCTGGGGCTTGAAGATATTGAAGCTGACGAAGTAGAAGCCGTCCTCAAACGGATCCAATTATTTGACCCTGTTGGTGTCGGCGCCCGCAGTATTCAGGAATGTCTGCTGATCCAGCTACGGCAATTCTCGCCCGATACGCCCTTTCTGAAAGAAACCTGCGACATTATTAAGCATCACAGCGAATATTTAGCCAATCGGGATTTCCGTTCTCTGATGCGTGTGTCTAAACTGAAAGAAGATGACCTGCGCGAAGTGATGCGGCTCATCCACAGTCTGAACCCGCGCCCGGGTGCGGATGTGATTCGGGAAGAACAGCAATACACCATTCCCGATGTATCAGTAAAAAAAGTGAAAGGCCGCTGGATGGTTGAACTCAATCCGGATGCCTTTCCAAAGATCAGAATCAATGAACAATACGCGGCGATGTCGCGGCAGGTGCGCAACTCCTCAGATAGTCAGTTTATTCGTTCCCATTTACAGGAAGCGAAGTGGTTTCTGAAAAGTCTGGAGAGTCGCAATGAAACGTTATTAAAAGTGGCCAACTGTATAGTGCAGCAACAGCAGGCGTTTTTTGAACACGGCGAAGAAGCCATGAAGCCTATGGTGCTCAATGATGTGGCAGAGATGGTCGGCATGCACGAATCAACCATTTCCCGGGTGACCACCCAGAAATATATGCATACTCCGCGCGGAATTTTTGAACTTAAGTTCTTCTTTTCCAGTCATGTCAGTACAGAGAGCGGTGGCGAATGTTCATCAACCGCGATCCGGGCCTTTATTAAGAAATTGGTGGCAGCGGAAAATCCGGCCAAACCGCTGAGTGACAGCAGAATGGCTGAGATCCTGTCGGAGCAAGGGATTAACGTGGCGCGGCGAACCATCGCTAAGTACCGGGAATCGCTTTATATTCCGCCGTCTAATCAGCGCAAGAGCTTGCTTTAAGTAAGTGCTCATCTAAGAAGGAAATGTCTATGCAAATTAATCTAACTGGTCGTCATGTAGAAATTACTGCAGCACTGAGAGAATATGTAGACAGCAAATTTGCCAAACTTGAGAGACATTTTGACCATATCAA
>CBFGPY010000033.1:0-11162 GCA_965650755.1 uncultured Chromatiaceae bacterium
AGACTGCCGCATTTATGCCTTTGGATCAAGGCTGATAAGTGGCCACACCCAAGGCATCCGGCGCGTTATCCGGTTTTTGCTGGCGCGCCATAATTTGCTGAGGCGACACTTCGCGGCGCAGGCCCATCTCAGCTTCAGTGCGTACCACCACGCCTTTCAGTGAGTTGGTGAATACGTCTGTGATGCGCACATCAACGAATTGGCCAATCATATCAGGCGTACCTTCGAAATTCACTACGCGGTTATTTTCGGTACGGCCGGTCAGTTCCATCAAATCTTTTTTCGATGGGCCTTCAACCAGGATGCGTTGTTCAGTGCCGAGCATGCCACGGGCGATTTGCAGCGATTGCTGGTTGATACGGTCCTGCAGAATATATAAACGCTGCTTTTTCTCTTCTTCCGGTACGTCATCCGGCAGGTCGGCTGCCGGGGTGCCCGGGCGGGCGCTGTAGATAAAGCTGAAGCTCATGTCAAAACCGATGCTGCTGATAAGCTCCATAGTCTGGGCAAAATCTTCCGCAGTTTCACCGGGGAAGCCGATGATAAAGTCAGATGACATCGAAAGATTTGGCCGGATCTTCTTCAGTTTGCGGATCTTGGCTTTGTATTCAAGTGCAGTGTGATTGCGTTTCATCAGCGTCAGAATGCGGTCAGAGCCGCTTTGTACCGGCAGATGCAGATGATCCACCAGTTCCGGTACGTCGCGGTACACTTCGATAATGTCGTCGGTAAATTCGACCGGATGCGAAGTGGTGTAGCGAATACGGTCGATGCCGTCGATGGCGGCTACCAGGCGCAATAACTCTGAGAAATGACAGATTTGGCCGTCATGAGTTTCACCGCGGTAAGCATTGACGTTCTGGCCTAACAGGTTCACTTCACGCACGCCTTGTTCCGCGAGTTGCGCGATTTCCAACAGCACATCATCCAGTGGCCGGCTGACTTCTTCGCCGCGGGTGTACGGCACTACGCAGAAAGTACAGTATTTGGAACAGCCTTCCATGATAGAGACGAAAGCAGTCGGGCCTTCTGCTTTTGGCTCTGGTAAACGGTCAAACTTTTCAATTTCAGGGAAAGATACGTCAACGACAGGTGAGCGGTCACCGCGCACTGCGTTGATCATTTCCGGCAACCGGTGCAACGTTTGCGGGCCAAATACGATGTCGACAAAAGGGGCACGTTCACGGATAGCTGCGCCTTCCTGTGAAGCAACACAACCACCGACACCGATGATTAAATTTGGGTTTTTCTTTTTCAGCGGGCGCCACCGGCCCAGCTGGTGGAAGACTTTTTCCTGGGCTTTTTCGCGGATAGAGCAGGTGTTTAACAAAATCACATCAGCTTCTTCGGCTTCTTCGGTCAGGGTATAGCCATGAGTGGCATCCAATAAGTCAGCCATTTTTGATGAATCGTATTCGTTCATCTGGCAGCCCCAGGTTTTGATGTGCAGCTTTTTACTCATGGTCAGAATTTGCCTGTAACAGTCGGACGGAAAAATGGCGCGTATTTTAACTGACACCCTGCCCAAGTACCAGTGTTGCGCAGCCATTTCCTGTCGGCGGACGTGGAAGGAGGTACTTGGATGGGTAATTTTGCTTGTAGTTCAGTACGTTCAGAATACTGGTCTACACTTGTCAAAAGTTGTAATGCCAGTCTGGAGTGAATCAATGAAGAACTTCCTGTTAGTGCCATTGGCACTGTTGAGCCTGTCGGTCGCCGCTGAAATTGCAGTGGTAGTGCACCCATCTAATGCTGCAGCCTTAACTCCTGATGCAATAGCGCAGATTTACCTTGGCCGGAGTAAGAGTTTCCCGGATGGTAAAACCGCTTTGCCGTTGGGTTTAACCGAGAGCAGCAAAACGACGGAATTGTTTAATCAGAAAGTACTGAATAAATCCGGCAGCCAAATCAAAGCTTATTGGTCCAAGCTGGTATTTACCGGTAAAGGTACGCCGCCGAAAGAAATCAGCAGTGACGCCGAAATGCTGGAACTGGTCAGCCAGAATCCCAGTGTGATTGGTTACATTGATAAAGCGTCTGTGACCGACAAAGTTAAAGTGCTGGCGACATTTTAATCAGCGGTACAGAGAACACGAAGCCTTTTAAATCAGGCGCTGCCGGCTGGTGACATAACCGGCGTAGAAGATAATCAACACGCCGGCGAACCAGGCCATAGTCACGGGCTCCTGCCAGAATAAATAACCAAACAGGCCGGCGAAGATCACACTGCTGTAGGTCCACATACCGATATCGCTGGCAGGCGCCAGTGCATAAGCGCGGGTCATCGCCATCTGTCCGGCTGCAGCCAATAAGCCCATACCGGCAAATGCCCACCAGGCGATGGCTGGCAAAGGGTGCCAGTCAAAGGGGACCGGGATAAAAGAAATGATGGCGGTGAGCAGGGAAAAATAAAACACGATCCGGGCGGCCGGTTCAGTGTCAGACATATAGCGGATCGTTGTTTTTGTCACAGCGACCAATACGGCAGATAATAAGCCAATCGCCAGCATCAGCCAGTTGCCCGGTCCCTCGTTTAGCGGGATCGCAATAAACACCCCAACAAACCCCAGCAGGATAGCAAACAGCGTGAGCTTACTTGGCCTTTCATTGAGCCAGAACCGGGCGATGATTGGTACGACAAAAGGTGACAGCAACAATACCAGCATCGCCTGCGCCAGAGGCAACTGGCTAATCACATAAAAAAAACAGTACATCGAGATGATGCCGGTACTGGCGCGGCTTAAATGCAGATACCAGCGTTTGGTTTTGAGAATTTGCGCACCCTGCAGGTAAATCCACGGCAGCATCACCAGCAGGGCAAAAAAAATGCGGAAAAACACTACCTGCACCTGACTGGCCGACTCACTGGTCAGTTTGACTAAAGCACCAATGCCGGCAAAACAGGCTTCAGCCAACAGCAACAAGGCCGCAGCCAGATATAAACGTGGAACAGGCACTTGAGGCTCCGGTATTCGCTAAATTAATGCTGTTGCAGATTTTGCAGTAATTGCGCCGCCGCCATCGGTTTACCAAACAGGTACCCCTGGATCAGGTGGCAACCACGCTGGCTGAAAAAGGCCAGCTGTTGTTCGGTTTCGACCCCTTCAGCGATGCAATACATGCCAAGGCTGCTGGCCATACTGAGCATCGCGTCGATGATAGTTTCATCGTTACGGTCAATGCCGATGTCTTTCACAAAACTCCGGTCTATTTTAATGCCGTCAATGGGTAGTTCTTTTAAGTATTTCAGCGACGAGTACCCGGTACCAAAATCATCCAGCGCCAGCTGCACACCGAGTTCACTCAGCGCCAGCATAGTGGCAATAGCACTCTGGTGGTCCTGCATCAGCGCACTTTCTGTCACTTCAAAGCGCAGGCAATTGGCGGGCAACTGATATTGCGCCAGCAAGGCCGCAGTCTGCAATGCCAGATTTTCCTGTTCCAGATGACGGGGAGACAGGTTGACCGAGACATATAACGGATAGCCAGCCTGATGCCATTGCTGTAAATCAGCCAGTGCCCGCACCAGCAAGGCTTGGGTCATCGGCACTATCAGGCGCAGATCTTCCGCCAGCGGAATAAAATCATTGGGTGGCACCAACCGGTCGGCATCTTGCCAGCGCATCAGGACTTCGACTCCGACAATTTTCTGTTGCAGGCTGTCGTAGATCGGCTGGTAATAATTAAGAAATTCGTTGTGTTGCCATGCACTTCTGAGCCGGGTTTCCCGTGCCAGCTGCATCTGCGCTTTGTCATTCATTTCCTGAATAAAAAACTGGAAGTTGTTCCGGCCTAAATCTTTAGCGTGATACATCGCCACATCGGCATGTTTGAGTAATTCGGTAGCATCGGCCGCGTCTTCCGGATACACAGCTATACCGATACTGGGCGACACACTGACGGAATGGCCGCCCAGCATCATAGGCTCTGCGATTGATTTCAGCATTTTGCGCGCAACATGGCTGATGTTGTCATCGTTTTTATAGCTTTCCAGCAAAACAACAAATTCGTCACCGCCCAGGCGGGCGACTGTGTCAGTCAGCCTTAAGATTGAAGTCAGACGCTTGGCAACCTGTTTCAGTAGCATATCGCCGATATCGTGGCCGAGGCTGTCGTTAATTTGTTTAAAGCGGTCGAGGTCGATAAAACAGAGCGCAAGCGAGCGTTTTTCCCGTTTCGCCGTTTCGATACCGTGCAGAATGCGATCCATCAGCAAGGCGCGGTTCGGCAGCCCGGTTAAAGCGTCATAGTTGGCCAGATAACGCAGGTCATCTTCGGCCTGCTTTTGGGCAGTGATATCAGTAAACACCAGCACATAAAAATCCACGCCATTCTCATCACCTACTGCGCTGATGTTGAGCAAGGTAGGGCGCTCCGTGCCATCAGGGCTCAGTACTATTTCTTCGCCTTGCCAATGCTGATTGGCTGACATGCCACTTAATAAGCGGGTGTAAAAACGCCGGCGCGACAAGCTGATGCCAAGCTCGTGCACCCTGGGGTTGGCTAAATAATCATCCATATTGCCAAACACGTCGGCAAAAGACTGATTCGCCGCCAGCACCCGTTGTTCCGGGTCCAGCAATACCACCCAGTCACGTGTTTGCTGGAAGGCCTCACCAAACAGCCTGGCTTTTTCTTTGGTGGCACGGGTTTCAGTAATGTTGCTATAAGTACCGATGACCCGCAGCGCTTTGTCTCCCTGCGTTTCGGTCACTTTGCCGATATCGCGGAACCACAGCCAGCTGCCATTTTTATGCTGCATGCGGAAAGTGAAATCAAAGCTGCGATCAGGTGCAGCAACAAAACGTTGCCAGGCCTGCTGATAACTGTCGCGGTCATCCGGGTGGATTAACGCCAGATGTTGCTGCATCGACAACGGATTCAACTCTTCACTGTAACCCAGCATGGCGTGGACGCGTTGTGCATACATGCTGTTTTTCTGCACCAGATAGTCCCAGACGCCGCTGTTCACCGCTTCCAGTGCCTGCTTCAGACGCTGCTCGCTGGCGCGCACCTTATGATGCGCCTGGGCCAACAGGCGTTTTTGTGCCAGCCGGTTGTGTTGCCAGATAAACAGCAGGATCATGCCCAATAAGGCATAGCTAATCAGTGCGGTGGTCGAATACCAGGGAGCCGGCTCAATCCGCAGTGTTAAAGTGGCCGTCGCACTTTCGTTGCCATTATGTGGTGTCAAGGCTTTCACATGGAAAGTGTACAGACCAGGTTCGAGCTGCGGAAAAGTCACGCTGGCGTTGTTTTGCTGCGGGAAACGGATCTCGCGATGACCTTCCAGCCAGAATTTGTATTGAATTTTGTCGGTGTCGCGAAAATTCAGCGCTGAGAAGCTCACTTCGATGCCGAGGCTATCGTAAGCAAAACGGAAAAACTGGCCGTCAAGGTTGCCAATCGCTGTGGACTTCGCCTGATTCATCGCTCCGATGCCGGTAATGACAATGTTCGGCGCCTGGGCGGTCTCTGTCAGCTCGCTTGGGTTAAACCAGGTCAGGCCTGAGTTGGTGCCAAATGCCAGCAGACCATTGGATAATTTCAGGCTGGCGGCATAGCTGAAATCACTGCCGGACAGACCATCACCTTTATCAAAGGGTTCCAGCCGCATGGTATTTGGATCCAGCCGGGTCAGCCCCTGTTGGCTGGCGAACCAGATGTGGCCATTGCTGTCGGACTCGCAGGAGTAAATCGCATTGTTTTGCAGGCCATTTTGTTTATGCAGGTGATGTTTTAGTTGCAGGCTGCCACCATCAACACTCAGTAAACCCAGACCCCGGACGGTAAACCACAAATCGCCCCGGCCATCGACACACATTTTATCCGCAGTGCGGGCGAGTCCGGGCTGGTATGGCATGGCTTCATAGATTTTCCGCACCTGGCGCTTTTGCGCGTCGTAAAGCCAGAGCCGATCAGCCGCGCTAAAAAACATCAGTTCTTTGTGCTTGGGGTGTGGCCCCAAAAACCGGCCAGCCCTGTGGGTTGGTTCGGCCTGACGTATTTCCGGCATCGCCTGTAGCGAGCCATCTGCGGGTTGGTAGCGGTAATAATCTTCTGCGTTGTAAAACCAAAAAGCGCCGTTGTCGTCCCGCCAATGACCGCGGGCATTCAGTTGGACCAGCGACTGTTGCGTCGCGTCCTGCAATGGCAGCGGCAGGAATTCCTGTTTTTCTGTGGAAAACAGATGCAGTGCATTGCCGTTACGCAGCCAGATCTTTTCGGCATTATCCGGATAAATCCGCGCTACCACCGCCGAAAAAGTGGCAGGCATTGGCGCTGGATAGGGGATTTCGGTGACGGTGCCCGAAGTCAGATCAAAGCGTTTTAAGCCATTGAGAGTACTCAGCAGTAATTGATTGGCCGGACTTTCAGCCAGCGCCAGCACGGCCCTTGGGCTGAATCCGGGTTGTAAATTCTGGACGGCGCCAGCCGGCAAAGGTAATTTCAGATGCTGGAAGTGGGTGCTGCGTGGATGCCAGTAATAAGCGCCCTGTAAGCGGCTGGCCACCCAAAAACCACCGTCCGGAGTTGCGGCCAAATCGATGATACTGTCCTGATCTACCTCATATTGGCTGTCAGTAAAACGCCACAGCAATCTTGGCTGCGGTTGATCTTGGTCCAGCTGAAACAGGCCTTTATTGGTGCCAAGTAATAGTCCACTGACACGTGGCAAGACTTTATTGACCTGCAGGTCTTGTAGCAATGGTTCGGTGGTCAGCGGTTGTGTGGCGGTCTGGCGCAGTTCGGCTTCGTCCAGCCGGTATAAACTAGACCCGATTGACAGATACAGTTGGTTATTAATGATTTCAAGCGTTCTGACTATGTTGTCAAAGCGGCCCTGGCTGGTCTTGGCGAGCCGCAGCAACCAGTGCTTATCGGTTTTTAAATCGTATACAAAGAGGCCACGTGTGGTGCCAATCAGCAGCAACTGATTGAGTTTCTTTAAGATCCGGACGCGGGACATCAGGCTGTTGCCGCCATCGAACTCAAAGATTTGCTTCAGCTGACGGCCGGGTAGCTGTAACTGATAAACCGCTTTATTGATCGCCAGCAGCAATAAATCCGGCTGTTGTTCGATCACATCATGCAGCAACGGAATGGTATCGCTTTCCAGCTGCTGCAGCGGAGTTAATAACTCAGCAGCTGCTGTTTTACGATCAAGCAGATATAGACCTTGTTGCTGAGCCGCAACAAAAAGCCGCCGTTGGCTGTCTTCCAGCACTGCGGATACATCAAGCTCAACCTGACTGTCATCCACCAGCGGTAATTGCCGCACCTGATTTGCGTCATAGAGGTTGAGGCCGCGGTCGGTCGCGAGCCATAAAAAGCCGCTATGGTCGATCAACACTTTGTTGACTGCGCCGCTGCTCAGGCCCTGGGCTGTCGTCAGTGGCTGTAATAAAGGTGCCGGATTTTGCAATTCACCGGCATAAACAGCCGGAAGCAAAAACAGACTGCAGAGGAAAAACAGCAGGTACTGGCGCAATTGGTGGCAAAACCCAGCGATATTTGTAGCCAATAGATTACCCTGATGTTGACCTGTCGCGGCGAACATAACGCAGAATCTGCTGAAAAGTCCAGCTTGTGCTGTCAGAGTGAATGTGGCCATTGATACAACAATGTCAGGGCGAAACCAATTAAACACAGCAACCAGACAGCCCGTTGGACTTGTTGCGTCATTACCAGCGCCAGCTGTAAATCAGCCAGATCTGGCGCTTGCACAGGCCCGATCCGCTCGCGGCGGATTTTCGCCCCCTGATACATCACAGGGCCAGCCAAATTTCTTTGCAGGCCAGCGCTCCAGGCTGACAAGTACCAACGTTGGGCGGCGGGCAAACCGGCCTGCTGGCTGGCACGATAATACTGTACGCTCTGTACAAAACGAAACAGCAAAGCAACCAAAGTACCTTGTAACCAACAGACCGGAGCCAGCATCAGCCGGCCGATCAGACTGACGGCGCTACCAAACCGGCGTTGGTTGCTGATTTTACCTGACCAGGCTTGCTGCAATTCAACAAGAAGCCGCCATGCCAGCACGCCAACAGGGCCGGCGAGCAGGAACCAGAACAGCACTGCGGCAAAATGCCGCAGCTGGCGCTGTGCCAGAACTTCGACACCGGCCTTCGCAAGCCCGGTAGCAGAAAGCTGGCCACAATCACGCCGCAACACAGGCTGGAGCTGATCTTTTGCCAGTTGCAGCTGTTGCCGCTTGAGACTGTCGGCCGCTATCTCAACCTGACGGCCGAAATGGCGATGGTCCAAACACAGATACAGCAACAATGCGTCAAAACCGGCTGGCCATTCCGACAAATGCCGGAAAGCCCAGGCCAGCGCCAGCAACGGCACAGCCATCAGCAACAGCGCCAAAGTTCCGGCCAGGCGCTGTTGCGCCGGGCTGTCCGCGGCTTTGTTTACTTTAGCTTCGACGCGCTGTGCCAGCACATGCAACAAAGGCCATGGCTGATATTGCAGTGGCAAAGCGGCGTAACGTGCCAGTATAAGCGTGAGCAACAACAAAACGCCGGGTTCAAACACCGGCGTTTGTTGCAAGGCAATCCAATACTGTTGCAGCGTTGCTGTCACGAAATCAGGCCGCTTCACCTAACTGCCGGAGCAGTTCGAGTACCATAGCGCTGCTGTTTTTCGAGGCGATTTCCAGATAGGCTTCAAACGAAGTCGGTGATTCTTTGCCGGCAATATCACTTAAACTGCGGATCACCACAAATGGCGTTTCGAGCTGATAACACACCTGTGCAATCGCCGCGCCTTCCATTTCAACAGCCAGCATCTGCGGGAAAGTGGCGCGGGTTTTGTTGATCCGCTCCGGATCACACATAAACACATCGCCTGTGGTGATAAGGCCGGTTTTAGTCTGGCAAAAACCGAGCGTCTGGATACTGCGTACCGCGGCGGCGACTAACGCCGGATCTGCGGTGAAAGCAGCCGGTAGACGTGGCAGTTGGCCCGGTTCATAACCAAATGCGGTGACGTCCACATCATGATGGCGTAATTCGGTTGATACAACGATATCGCCGACATTGAGTTCGGGATCAAAACCACCGGCAGAACCGGTGTTAATTACCGCAGATGGCTGAAATAACTGGATGAGTAATGTAGTTGCAATAGCGGCAGTCACTTTGCCTATGCCGGACTGCACCAGCACCACATCGCGGCCCTGTAGCTGACCACGGTGAAATTCAAAACTGGCGACGCGGGTGGTTTCAATCTGGCTCAGTTGCGCCTTGAGGATGGCAACTTCCTGTTCCATCGCGCCGATAATGCCAATTAATTGCATGAGGAAAATCCTGTGACAAAAAAACGGCATTATACAAGCTGGCAGGGCGATGGCCCAGTGCGTTTTTGCACCGGGCAACGAGACTCAGATTTTTAACGCTTTGGCGGCACCGCTGGTGAGTTTGCCTTGCTGGTAATCGGCAATCGCTTGTTCAATCTCAGCAACTGAATTCATCACAAAAGGGCCGTATTGCACCACTGGCTCCTGCAATGGTTTGCCGGCCAGCACAATGATCCGGGCCGGGCCTTCAGTGCGAAGCTGCAGACTATCGCCGTCTGTGAGTACCGCGGCGTGATGCAGTGGTACGCGATGTTCGCCGAGCCAAGCCTCACCTTCATAAGGATACACCAAGGCGTTGTGGCCAGCCGGAATAGCCAGTGCCAGCTGTGCCGGGCTATTAAGCTGCAGGTCCAGATAAAGTGGTTGTGTCGATACGGCGCGGATTGGCCCTGTAGCCTGTGGCAGAGGCGATTCGCTGCCGGCCGGGCTTTGTAACGTACCGGCGATAACTTTGATCTGGCCTTGCGGGATCTGCACGGCGGGAATTTGTGCCGGATCTAAATCCAGATAAGCCGGTTCCTGCATTTTTTCCGCCGCCGGCAGGTTCAGCCATAGCTGAAATCCACGCATCAGACCGGATTCCTGTTGTGGCATTTCCGAATGAATAATGCCGCGACCTGCGGTCATCCACTGGACGCCGCCGCTTTTTAAATGGCCGCGATTGCCGAGATGGTCTTCATGCAGCATATGGCCATCGAGCATATAAGTGACAGTCTCAAAACCCCGGTGTGGATGGGGTGGGAAGCCGGCGATATAGTCGGCTGCCTCGTCTGAACCGAAACAGTCCAGCATCAGAAATGGGTCGAGCCGCCACTGTGGCTGTAAACCAATGCTACGGCGGATTTTAACGCCCGCGCCGTCAGAGACTTGTTTGGCGGGCCAGAGTTGGGCAAGGCGGCGAGATTTCATGATAAATGGATCCTGCAATGTTGATATGCTTAGTTAACCCTAAAGCGAATCGAAGTAAAATTGCAATGAATCCATGTTTTTGTTCTAAATAATCGAACGAACTGAGTCAGCGAGCCGCTGCTCATGTTGCAATAACCAGATTTTACGGTCCAGACCGCCGGCATAGCCGGTGAGCTTTCCGTCGGCACCAATCACACGGTGGCACGGCACAATAATCGCGATCGGGTTGCGGCCATTGGCAGCGCCAACCGCCCGCATCGCGTTTTTATTCCCCAGCTTTTGCGCCAGTTCGCCATAACTTTGGGTCTGGCCAAAAGGGATCCGGGTCAACTGTTGCCAGACCTGCTGCTGAAACGCGGTGCCGGGCGCGGCGAGGGGCAGGGTAAACGTCTGGCGCTCGCCGGCAAAATATTGACGGAGCTGCTCTGCAGCTTGCTGTAACAATGATCTGGTGTGACTGTCCGCCTGTAGCTGCAGCAATTCAAAAGTGTCATTCTCATCCCGCATTGCCGGCAACTCTGTATGCCGCGCGCCGGCCAGACTTCGGTCCTGCATGACTGAAGGGAAATGCACAGCCACAAGACCGGCAGGGCTGGCATGGATCTCCAGTGCACCAAGCGGTGACATACAATAGGCGGTATTTATCGCTGATGACATCTTATTCTCCTTCTGTTGCCGGGCTGTCCGCCAGGCCAAACCAAAGTTGTAACGTGGCATAACTGCGCCAGGGGGACAGCATTTGCGCGTTAAAGCCACTGTGCTGGCGTGCCAGCGCTTTTTGAATGCCTAAATCACCACCAAGCCAGACATCGGTTTCCGACAATCCGCGCAGGCAGGCATAGGCGACCGTCCAGGGGCCAATACCTTTAATCGGCAGCCACTGTGACGGATG
>CBFGPY010000034.1:0-10693 GCA_965650755.1 uncultured Chromatiaceae bacterium
AAACGCTGCGCTTTGTCAAAGATCTGGGCCCCGCCGCCATCACAGTGCTGGGAAATCACGACCTGAACTTCCTGGCCAGTCTGCATGGTTATGGCCGGATCACACCAGACGACCAGCTTGACGAATTGCTGCAGGCGCCAGATTTGGCCGAATTAGCAGCTTGGCTACACCAGCAACCCTTGCTACATGTCGATGCAAAGGACAACTTGTTGCTGGTCCACGCCGGTTTAGCACCGGAATGGGACATTCCGACAGCGATTACAGCATGCCGAGCTGTTGAATCTTGCTTGCGCACGGATGCAGCATCACTTTTTGCCATCATGTATGGCAATCAGCCAGAACTCTGGTCAGAAGCACGCAATGATGAGGATAAACTCCGTTTTACTATCAATAGTTGCACACGAATGCGCTATTGTTTTGCTGACGGTCGCCTCGAACTGAAACAGAAAGGCGAATTATCCGACAATCCGCTGTTGACCCCTTGGTTTCATTTCTGGTCTGATAGAGAACACCCGACGATCTTTTTTGGTCATTGGGCGGCGTTACAGGGCTACTCACCTGTTTCAGCCATACACGCACTGGACACCGGATGTGTCTGGGGGCAAGCTCTGACATGCTATTGTATTGAATCGCAACAGCGTTTTAGTGTTGCCGGCTACAAAAAAAGACTATAATACTTGGGTTTGTTCCATCCCGGTCCCTTGCAATTGTACGGATGCTGTTGAAGGCGATTGTTGACCAACCCGTTGGGAGTTCCATATGAAGTTAACCGTTGCATTGCGCATCATCGGCGGCTTTGGTGTGATATCAGTGCTGTTGCTGATCATCGGCCTTACCTCCTACTCCAGCCTGAACAATATCAGTGATTCCACCAGCCAGGTGAATACCATCTCCATCCCTGCGCTTGAAAACAGTGCAACGCTGAAAAGCGAATTCGTCATCATGAGTAAAATTACGCTGCAGGCGTTTTACACCGATGAAGTGAAAAAAATCACCGCGCTGGAAACAGCATTTAGCACAGAAAAAGATGCTTATGATGCGGCTGCGAAAAACCTGCAGGCTGTCGTCGGTAACGAACCAGTGTTAGCTGCCAGTTTCAAAGATGTCAGTGCTCAATACGAAGAATTTATCCCCACCAGTAGTAAATTGTTTGCCGAACTGAAAAAATCATTGTCGTTACGCGATGCAATCAACAGCAAGCTCGGTGATTTAGAAAGTAATGCAGATGATTCCGCATCACTGATTCTTGATTTCAGTGATGTCCGTGACGTCAGCCGCCGCTTTCCTAAAGCTGCTGAAGCTGCATCTGTACTGGAAACCAGTCTCAATTCGATGGTCAGTACTGTAGTGGATTTAACCCGTACTAATGCGGCGAACACCTCAGAAACGCTCAGTAATGAAATCAAAAACCGGATGGCTGATATCGTTGCCAAAATGGGGATTATCAAATCTGAGGCTGGCAGTTCAGTCGACATGGTGGCCGATCTTGATGAAAAAATCACTGCTATCAATGAATTACTGACCAGTGACGACGGCATTCTGACTTTAAAAGCCAACAAACTGGCGGCAGAGGCTTCTGCAGCGAAATTGTTAGCAACTGCTGAACAACAAACAATCGACGCCAGCAGCGCGCTAAGCAAATTACTGACTAAAGCGCGTGAAGCGGCCGGTGAGATTCAACAAGAATCAGAATCCAGCGTGACCAGTGCTATCGTGTTAATTTTTGCAGTTATGGCCTTCTCGTTCGCTGCAGCCGCAGGTATCGCGCTGTGGACCCGCAGCAGCATCACCACACCACTGGGTAAAGTAAATGAAATTCTGGGTGTGGTTGCATCCGGTGACCTGACTAAACAACTGGATGACTCAGCACAGGATGAGTTCGGTGAATTGGCCCGCAACTGTAACCAGGTTATTGGCAACTTGCGTCAATTGATCCAGGGCATTATTTCGCGCTCAACCCAATTAGCCGCAGCTTCAGAACAGACTTCTGCTATCACAGTACAGTCGACTGCAGCAATCCGTGAGCAAAAATCTCAAGTGACCCAAGCTGCCACTGCAACGACTGAAATGAGCAGCACCTCACAAGGTGTACTGCAAAGTTCAAACGATGCGCTGGCTGAAATCAAACATGCAGACGCTGAAGCTGAACGTGTGAAAGGCATTTCGTCTAACAACAAACAAACCATTCTACAATTGTCACAAGAAGTTGAACAAGCCTCTAAAGTTATCAACAAGTTACATCAGGACAGCGCCTCCATCGGCAGCATTCTGGATGTGATCCGTGGTATCGCAGAACAAACCAACTTACTGGCACTGAACGCGGCTATTGAAGCAGCCCGGGCCGGTGAACAAGGTCGCGGTTTTGCCGTCGTTGCTGATGAGGTCCGCTCGCTGGCCAGTAAAACCCAAAGCTCTACGCAAGAAATTCAGGCAATGATTCAGGTCCTGCAAAGCGGCGCTCATGCTGCGGTAGAAGCGATGAATAAAGGTAAACGCCAGGCGGAAAATTGCGTGGCGCAAACTGAAGTCGCGGACCAGGCGCTGGATTCCATTACACATGCAGTACACATGGCGCATGATATGAGTGAGCAAATTTCACATGCGGCGAAAGAGCAGAATCAGGTTTCACACGAAATCAGCAAGCTGCTGGAGTCGATTGTGAATATCGCTGAAGAGACTGCGTCAGGTGCTGAACAAACTTCAGATTCAAGCCACGAAGTTGCGCGGCTCGCTGAGGAGTTGCGCCTGTCTGTTGACCAGTTCAAAGTGTAACTAGTCAGCAAAAGCAAAAAGGAGCCTGTGGGCTCCTTTTTTTTTACTCTGTGCTTAATATCACCACTGTTGCAAACATTTTAAGCTCAATGGACGGCAGTAGTATCGCTCATAACGCTGAAAGACAAAAAAACCGTGCATTGCACGGCTTTTAGCAGTCAGTGTCAGTTACTCGCCACCACCGGCCCGAGCCTTTAATACAGCAATCAGAGCGGAACCTGCCTGATTAGATTCGGCCCATGCGATATCCCCTGATGCAGTGATTTGTGCAGCGGGTAGCTGTTTGATAATAAACTCACCTGCGCCCGCAGCATTATTTTTAACGGCAAAGCGGATCAATGACAGGCCATCGCACACTACACCATCGTAAATATTTCTCAAACGTAAGCGGTTGTCAGACAATAGCTTACGGAAACGGTTCTTATCATCTGCTTTAACATAATCGCACATTGAGGCTGCCAGCTGCTCCTGTGCCTGAGCGGCAGGTGCAACAACCAATAATCCGGTGACCAACGACAGGCATAACGTGGCGTTTATTAATTTCATAGGCAACCCCTGAGGCTGAATTAGCAAAACAAAATTAATAGTAGCAACATGTTAGATGATACGCAACGCTGGAAATTTCAGCGCTTACGTTCCAGTTGCAAGAAGCGATAATTCACCGGATTCTTTGCATCTGCCTGATGTTCCTGCAGCAAACTGATCTGCCAAGCACCCACCGCTTGGTAATCCGGAAACCAGGCGTCTCCCTGCACTTTAAGGTCAAACTCGGTCAAATAGAGCCGATCGGCTAATGGTAACATCTGCCGGTACAACTCAGCCCCACCGATAATCATTACCTCTGCTTCATCACGCAATAATTCCAGTGCGGCATCGACACTTTGCACCCAGTCAGCGGTGAAGTCTGCCGGCTTTGGCTGCCGGCTAATCACAATATTTCGCCGTCCGGGCAACAATCTGCCAATAGAGTCGAACGTCTTGCGGCCCATCACTACGGGTTTACCCAATGTGATCTGCTTGAAATGTGCCAGATCCGCTGGCATATGCCACGGCATCTGATTATTCAGGCCGATCACACGGTCTTGTGCCATTGCTGCAATCAGACTCAGAATCATCAACTACCTCAGCGCCGGTAAATCACTTCAACTTCATAATCGTCATCGTCGAAGTCGTCATCATCGTCCAAATCGTCAGCAAGATTCATCGCATCAGCATGGTAATCGTCCCATTTAAACTGCACTGGGTCCAGTAACTGTTCTTTGGGCGCTTCCTTCGGTAATTGATCAAGATAGGCTTGAATATCGCGACATAACGCATCTGTATGCGTTCTTGAGGCTGCAGAAACCTGATATACCGGCCCTTCCCAGCCAATTGCATCTATTACGGATTTTTTAATGATTTCCAGCTCATCTTCAAGCACGAGATCTATTTTGTTAAATATCAGCCAACGTGGTTTATTTGCCAACTTGTCACTGTATTTACCTAACTCGTGAATGATGACTCGGGCATTCTCAGCAGGGTCCGAACCATCAGCTGGGAGGACGTCGATCATGTGCATTAACAAACCACAGCGTTCCAGGTGTTTCAGAAACTGAATACCTAGTCCGGCGCCCTCAGCGGCACCTTCAATCAAACCTGGGATATCTGCGATCACAAACGATTTGCTGCTTTCCGTGCGCACAACGCCAAGATTTGGCACTAAGGTCGTAAATGGATAATCCGCAACTTTAGGCTTGGCAGAAGATACAGCCCGGATAAAAGTTGATTTCCCTGCGTTTGGCAGACCAAGCATCCCAACATCAGCAAGCAATAAGAGTTCAAGCCTCAAATTACGTACTTCACCTGGTGTGCCATTGGTTTTTTTCCGGGGAGTCCGGTTGGTACTACTGGAGAAACGGGCATTCCCCAAACCGTGCCAGCCGCCTTTGGCGACCATCAGTTTGAGACCGTTCTTGGTTAAATCGCCTAATACTTCATTGGTATCGACATCAATAGCACGAGTCCCAACAGGAACACGTAAAACTAAATCGTCTCCACGCTTACCGGTACAGTTGGTGCTCATGCCATTCTGACCGCGCTGCGCGATATGAAGTTTTTCAAACTGGTAATCAACGAGCGTATTCAGGTTACTATCGGCAACCAGGTAAACGTCACCGCCGTCGCCACCGTCACCGCCATTTGGGCCACCTTTGGCCACAAACTTCTCGCGACGGAAACTGATGATCCCGTTCCCGCCGTCACCGGCTTCGACCCGGATCAACGCTTCATCAACAAATTTCATTTCGACCTATCCTGCTTTAATCATTGCGAACATTATAAACCTATGCTCGCCGGACTGCGAAAACAAAGGTCGATGTTTCAAAAGTATGCTGTTTCATTTCATTGATAAGCAAAAAAAAACCCCGCTTGGCGCGGGGTTTCTTCGAAGAATCCAGCAATTATTCGCTAACGATGCTAACGAATTTACGGCTGTGTTCGCCTTTCACTTCAAACTGAACTTTACCGTCAGTCAAAGCAAACAGCGTGTGATCTTTACCGATACCCACGTTAGTGCCAGCATGGAACTTGGTACCACGTTGACGCACGATGATGTTACCAGCCAGAACTGATTCACCGCCAAAACGCTTAACACCTAAGCGTTTCGCTTCTGAATCACGACCGTTACGTGTACTACCTACACCTTTTTTACTTGCCATGAGTCGTTACTCCTGAAATTAAGCGCTGATGCCAGTAATTTTCACTTCAGTAAACCACTGACGATGGCCAGCTTGTTTACGGTAGTGCTTACGACGACGGAATTTGACGATTTTTACTTTATCGCCACGGTCATGTGCGACCACTTCCGCAGTAACTTTACTGCCTTCAACGACTGGAGTACCGATTTTGACATCGTCGCCGTTTACAATCATCAGGGCAGCAAACTCAACTTTTGCACCCATCTCTAAGTCCAGTTTTTCTAGACGAAGGGTTTGACCTTCAGTCACACGGTGCTGTTTACCACCACTTTGGAAAACCGCGTACATAGTTAGAACTCCGTACAGATCACGCCGGCCGCTGAGGGGGCGTGTTAATTAGATTCACAGGGCGCGAATTGTACGCAATTTCCCCTACCCCCGCAAGCACAAATATGAAAAAGATCATCAGACAACAAAAGGATCGAGTTTTTAGTTTTGCCACTTTAGTTGTTGTTGTAGAATCCAGCCACTCCGGTTTGCTGAATTAACTGAACCCGCATGACGCTCGATGAAATCCGCTTGTTAAGCCAACAAGATATGGCCGCTGTGAACGAACACATTTTTTCTCAGCTGAATTCTGACGTTGCTCTGATCAACCAGTTGGGCATCTATATTGTAAACAGTGGTGGCAAACGATTGCGTCCGCTGTTGGCCGTGCTTGCTGCTCGGGCTCTGGGATATCAGGGAAGTCAGCACGTAACACTGGCAACCATAATAGAGTTTATTCATACGGCTACATTGCTGCATGACGATGTTGTCGATGAATCAATGCTGCGCCGAGGTAAGGAAACTGCCAATGCAGTTTTTGGCAACCAGGCCAGCGTACTGGTCGGTGACTTTTTGTATACCAGAGCTTTCCAGTTGATGGTCTCGTTGGAGCGAATGCGGGTCATGCAGATTCTGGCGGATGCCACCAACGTCATCGCTGAGGGCGAAGTCCTGCAGCTGATGAATGTGAACGACCCGGACACCACAGAACAAAGTTACATGCAGGTGATTTACTGTAAAACTGCTCGTCTGTTTGAAGCTGCCACCGAACTTGCCGCGGTGCTTTCTGACAAAGACCCGGCCACGACGGAAGCTATGCGCCAGTATGGGCTTCACTTAGGTACAGCATTTCAGCTGATTGACGATGTGCTTGACTATCAGGCTGATGTCGCAGATCTGGGTAAGAATATCGGCGATGATTTAGCCGAAGGCAAACCCACACTTCCACTTATCCATGCCTTAAAGCACGGTACTGAATCCCAGAAAACGCTGATTCGCGAGGCGATATTGGAAAGTAATGGGCTGCAACATTTCGAGGCGATTATGACCGCGATGCATGACACAGACGCCTTTGGTTACACCAGGAGGTTGGCAGAGCAGGAAGCGGAGCTAGCCAAGCAGTCGATCGCTTTTTTGGCCGATAGCCCCTATAAAGACGCACTTTTAACGCTGGCAGATATCGCCGTCGAACGTTCACATTAACAGTGCAGACTGCTTTTAAAAACTAAAAAGCCAGCTTTCGCTGGCTTTTTACTATATACAGTAAATTAGGCTTTGTTCACGAACTCTTCGCCCAACACGATATCTGCTTTTAAAGTTGGCAGCATATCGTTCATGGCTTTCTGCTCGTAGGCACTTAAAGTACCAATATCTAACAGAGCTTCGACGCCATTTTTACCCAGCACAATTGGCTGAGCGAAGAAACGGGCGTGCTCGCCATTACCTTCGACATAGGCATACTCAGTAACAGACTCGCCCTGCAGGCCTTTGATTAAAGATACGCAGAAACGTGCTGCAGCCTGGCCCATAGACAGTGTTGCTGACCCGCCACCGGCTTTAGCTTCTACAACTTCAGTACCAGCATTTTGGATGCGGTAGGTCAGTGATGCAACTTCTTCATCTGTGAATGCCACGTCTTTCACTTGTGACAATAAAGGCAGAATAGTGGTACCGCTGTGACCGCCAATCACCGGAACAATTAGTTCAGCCGGGTTTTTGCCTTTTAATTCAGCGATGAAAGTTTCAGCGCGGATAACGTCCAATGTCGTAACACCGAATAAACGTTTTGCATCATAAGTGCCGGCTTTTTTGAATACCTCAGCGGCGATGGCAACTGTTGTATTCACCGGGTTGGTGATGATACCCACTAATGCTTTTGGACATTGCTGGACAATAGCTTCAGCCAGTGTCTTAACCACGCCGGCGTTAATATTGAATAAATCTGAACGGTCCATACCTGGTTTGCGTGGCATACCGGCCGGGATCATTACGACGTCAGCACCTGCTAATGCAGTATGTAAATCGTCTTTACCATAACCCGTCACTTTTACCGCGGTTGGGATATGGCTTAAGTCTACAGCAACACCTGGCGTAACCGGAGCCAGGTCGTATAAAGCTAAATCAGTACCAGCTGGCAGATTCAACTTCAGTAATAATGATAAGGCCTGACCAATACCACCAGCAGCACCTAAAACGGCAACTTTCATGCTTCTCTCCCAATTTAACGGTTCACCGAAAAAAACGCGCCAACAATACTGAAATACCGCGCAAATTACAAATGACTTATACCAAAGTAGCAGCACGTTATTTAATCAATTTAACTATTATTTGCGCCTGAAAAGAAATCGAGCTGCGAAATCAGCAGACCGCAAAAATAATTCTCTGGACCCGGCAACCCGATTTGTTATGGTATGCTCTGTATTACGAGTTTTTTTCAGCTTCATTACGCGATTATCCGGTGCATATGACCAAACAAACTAAACAGGAAGCGCTGATTCAGGCATTCAAAGCGCTGCTGAAAGAAGAACGATTCGGCTCGCAGAGTGATATCGTGGATGCATTAAAATCTGAGGGTTTTGACAACGTCAGTCAGTCGAAAGTCTCCCGCATGCTCAGTAAGTTTGGTGCCGTGCGCACCCGTAATGCCCGGCAGGAAATGGTGTATTGTCTGCCACCTGAACTTGGTGTGCCGACGACGAAAAGCCCACTGCGTCAACTGGTGCTGGATATTGAACACAATGATGTAATGATTATTATCCGAACCAGCCCAGGTGCCGCCCAGCTCATCGCAAGATTGCTGGATTCAGTAGGCAAAGCAGAGGGCGTACTCGGTACTATTGCCGGAGACGATACAATTTTTATTGCACCCACCAGCGTGAAAAATATTAACTTCACCCTGAAGAAGGTCACCGAATTATTTGAGAAAGTCTAAGTAACTCGCACTAGAGCGTCGCATAATCCTCCAAAAAACTGACAGATGGTGCAAAAAAAGCTGCGCCACTGTCTGCCTGAACATAGTCCAGCAGCAAATCATAATTCTGGCCCGCAGCATCGCCAAGCCGTCGACTAAGCCACGAGAGGTATGCCGAAGGATCAGCTGAACAAGCCAAAATCACTAACCCCTGTGATTTCAGCTGGCCATAGGGCATGTTCTGAAATACCAAAGGATAATATTGGCCGAATGCATCCAGGACAGCAGCCTTCACTGCGTGACTATGTTCATGCAGCTGCGCTGTTGGCAACAGCTGTCCATCTAACTTTCGCTGCCCGATAATTGCTTCCTGTTGAGATTGGGTCAGTTGTTGCCAGCGATTTAAATCAAGACGATAACGCTGATAAAACAGATAACTTCCCTGCGCAAATTCAGGCTGTTGCATTTCACTGATTAAAGCCAATTCCCGCTTTTTACGTCCACGCGGTGGCTGAGGTTGATCGATAAAACCGGTGAGATCACGGCCATCCATAAAACGAAAGCAATGTGTTTGTTCGACCAGTTCAAGGTGTGGCATCAGTAGCTGGTAACATTGCTGAATAGCCAGATGCAACACATCGTAGCGATCGGCACGTATCTTTAGCAGTACATCATAAGGGATGGCTGGCATGGCTAAATCATCAACAGCCAGTGGTGTAAACGGTTGAAAGTCCGACGGGCATGCGTGCGGGTAAAGCGAATGCCAGTAGCCTGGTCCAATAGCTACAATTGCGTTCAAATTTGCTTCGGAAAATTGCTCCGCTAATTTGTGTATCAATCCAGGAATACTACCGAGCACACGCCGAACAGCACTCTCATGGCCGTCCAGTGCGTTCATCAGCAATAACAATCCATGCAGATTCGGTTCTGCACATACACCAACCTGTTCTCTTGCCATAATGCCGCGATCAATACTGTAAAATTGCAGACATGCTAACTAAAAAAGCAGGCGGCGCCAAATCTGCGACATCCTTGTGAGATATATCTCACATTTAAGTAAGTCATTTCGCTATTTAGATCCGTTATCAACACGTAAAAATATACTATCCAATTGTTTTAATTAACTTTTTAAATAACATCCTTACCAACCTATAACTTCTGCGTCATGGAACTTTGGCTTACACCAGCAATGTTCTGACGAATCACAGGCATAATGCTTTTACGGTCAATGACGACATTGCAGCGGCAAGCAGTAAAACATCATGGATGGTGTACTAGTCGAATTGTCAGGGACAGGCTCAGGATGAGCTGAGATTTCAGGAAGGAATCTCCAGGGACCAGGATGCCGGGACCGGCCGTGTTGACAGGATGTCAACTTAAGGAGTAGTCGCTCAGGACGAGCAGGTGTTGTTCAGGGACAGAATAACAGAGGACGCTATAGTATGTAGCTGCGGCATCAGGATGATACCAACAAGGACAGAGGACGCTACAGGATGTAGCAGCGGTATCAGGATGATACCAACAAGGACAGGGGACGCTACAGGATGTAGCAGCGGTATCAGAACGATACCAACAAGGACAGGGGACGCTACAGGATGTAGCAGCGGTATCTGGATGATACCAACAAGGACAGGGGACGCTACAGGATGTAGCAGCGGTATCAGGATGGTACCAACAAGGATAGGAAAGCCTGGATTGGCTTGAAGTACGACACTGCACTGGCAGCGTTTTATGAGCATGGATGTTAAAACCTTCACAGCGCGTGAATCTCCTCCGGGAGGCAGGGAAGACAACACTCAGGGTTTGAAATTGAATTTGACAAAGCATTACTGTAGCCGCATCTCAAAAGGATGAGTCTTTCCTGATTTTAGAGACTTCTTCAGCTTAAAGCACTGCTTAGTGCTGTTTGGAAAGCTGCAGGCAGCACTGAGTTCAGATCAAACAAGATGTCTACGCGGAGAATACCCAAAACTCCTGAATGTTTTGAGAGTGCGCCATACCACCTATT
>CBFGPY010000035.1:0-10686 GCA_965650755.1 uncultured Chromatiaceae bacterium
GTTTAGGCCCAGGTGAATTAAAAAGCGGTGGCTCGCGGCGTGAATCCATTCAGGCCGATGCGGTCGAAGCGGTGCTCGGCGCGATTTATCTGGATTCAGGCGCCGAAGCTTGCAAAGAGCGAATTCTGCAATGGTTCGGCAGCCGCTTGCACAGCATCGAACCTGGTGTACAAAAAGATTCAAAAACCTTGTTGCAGGAATATCTGCAAGGCCGGCGTCTGGCTCTGCCACACTATGAAGTGATCGCCATCGAAGGCGAAGCACATGACCAGACGTTTACTGTCCGCTGTACTGTAGCCGGACGTCAGGCGGTGCAGGCCAGTGGCAGTTCAAGACGCAAAGCTGAGCAGGATTGTGCTCAGGCCATCCTGGAGCAACTCAAACATGAATGATCTGTTACAAGAAACCGCCGGTGAAACTTTTGCCGGGCTGGTTGCTATTGTCGGCCGGCCAAACGTCGGTAAATCGACATTGCTTAATCAGCTGATTGGCCAGAAAGTCAGTATTACCTCGAAAAAACCACAAACGACACGTCACCGTATTGTCGGTATCGATACCGTTGGCAACTATCAGACGGTGTATGTCGACACGCCGGGTCTGCACAGCGAAGAAAAACGCGCGATTAACCGGCTGATGAATAAAGCCGCTGCGACGTCGATTTTAGATGTCGAGCTGGTGATTTTTGTGGTGGAAGGCACGCGCTGGACAGACGACGACCAGATGGTGTTAAACCGCTTAATCGTGGCGAAAAAACCGGTGATCCTGGCGGTCAATAAAGTCGATTTATATAAAGACAAAGAAGAGCTGCTGCCGCATTTGCAGTGGCTTGGCAGCCAGTTACAGTTTCTGGAAATTGTGCCTTTGTCTGCGGAAAAAGGCACAAATGTCAGCAAACTGCGGGAAATCGTGCACAGCCAGTTACCGCCATGCGAGTTTTTCTTCCCGGAAGATTACATCACCGACCGCTCGCAGCGTTTTATGGCCTCCGAAATCGTCCGCGAAAAGCTGATGCGTTTTCTCGGTGACGAGTTGCCTTATTCGGTGACGGTTGAAATCGAACGTTTTAAATGGGAAGAAAAGCACTACCACATCGCAGCGCTTATTCTGGTGGAGCGCGATACACAAAAACGCATGGTGATTGGTAAAGCCGGCGAGCGGATTAAAACCATTGCTTCTGAAGCGCGTAAAGACATGGAAGATTTGTTTGAACAGCCAGTGTTTTTGCAGATGTGGGTCAAAGTGAAATCCGGCTGGGCTGATGACGAGCGCGCCTTGCGCAGTCTGGGTTACGGCGAAGATTAATGAACGGACACGCCGTTTCAGCCTATTTGCTGCACAGCGTGGCCTTTCAGGACCAAAAGTTGCTGCTGGATCTGTTGATCCCGGGGCAGGGCAGGGTGAGGGCAGTCGCCCGCCGGCCAGCGAAAAAACACAGCGGCCGAACGACATGGCCGCTGTTTTGTTTGTATTGGGTTGAACTGAGCGGCCAGAGCGAACTCAGTACAGTCAGGCGCATTGAAGAGCAACAGGCCGCTTTGCCACTGCAGGGCGAATGGCTGTTCAGTGCGATGTATCTGAATGAACTGATTTGCCGGCTATTCCCGGCCCAGGCGCAAGCCGACACTTTGTTTGATATCTACCGGCAGGGCATTCAGAGTCTGTGGGCTTTGCAAACTGCCGGCAATCATGCGCTGGCCAGACCGCAACTTGAGCAAGTGCTGCGCCAGTCAGAACTATTGTTGTTGCAGGAGCTTGGTGTACCGGTGGATTGTAGTGTCGATGCAGAGGGCGAGCTGTTAGACAGTGGCCGTTATTATCAGTGGCAACATGAATATGGTTTTGTCACTGCACCACAGGGCTTTTTGGGCGCCGATCTGCTCGCTATCAGTGAGGGCGACTGGCACAGCAGCAGTTTACGCTGCGCCAAACAATTAAACCGGCAGTTGCTGCGGCCGTTTTTGGGCCAGGCACCACTGCATAGTCGCAGTCTGTTCCGGCAAGACTGATTTTTTCACGCTTTGGCGTGTGACGGAGAATTCATGCAACCGATTTATTTAGGCGTTAACATCGACCACGTCGCCACAGTGCGTCAGGCCCGTGGCAGTCAATATCCGGAGCCTGTGCATGCCGCTTTGCTGGCTGAACAACACGGTGCCGATGGTATCACTGTGCATTTGCGCGAAGACCGCCGCCATATTCAGGACCGCGACGTGTTTTTGCTGCGCCAGACTATTCAGACCCGGCTGAATTTTGAAATGGGTCTGACCGATGAAATGCTGCGTATCGCGCTGGAGTTGAAACCACATTTTTGCTGTCTGGTGCCGGAAAAACGCCAGGAATTGACCACCGAAGGTGGGCTGGAAATTGCCGGTCAGTTTGACCGGATCAAAACTGCGGTGGATGAACTCAGCAGTAACAATATTTTGGTGTCGCTGTTTATCGATGCTGATCACAAACAGATCGAAGCAGCAGCCCGCAGTGGCGCACCTTATATCGAAATTCACACCGGCGCTTATGCCGATGCGACCTGTCCGAAACAGCAAAAGGCGGAATTAGAGCGAATTCGCAGCGCCGCTGCATATGCCGCGTCGCTGGGCTTAATTGTTAACGCCGGTCATGGCCTGCATGTGCATAATGTGCAGCCGATTGCGGCCATTCCGCAAATGCATGAACTGAATATCGGCCACGCTATTATTGCGCAGGCGATTTTTACAGGCCTTGGTCCTGCGGTGGCAGAAATGAAACGTCTGATGGTTGAGGCGCGGCGCTGATGGCTATTCTCGGCCTTGGTACTGATATTGTGGAGATCAGCCGGATTGAACAAAGCCTGGCGCGTTCACCGCGGCTGATCCAGCGTGTGCTGACGGCTGAAGAGCAAGAAATTTACGCGGCGCATGCCCAACCGGCACGTTATTTTGCCAAGCGCTTTGCGGCGAAAGAAGCGGCAGCGAAAGCCCTGGGGACCGGTATCGGCCGGGGTATTTCGTTTCAGCATTTTAATACCCGCAATGACGAGGCGGGCCGCCCGGTACTGGAGCTGACCGGCGCTGCGGCAGAGCTTGCCGCCAGCCTGGGTTTACGTCACACCTGGTTGTCGATCAGTGACGAGCAAGCTTTTGCTATGGCTACTGTGATCCTGGAATCCTGACGCACCCCGCAGAATGACCAGTTGCAGAAATGCCGGTCTCAGAAACTCCACTGTTGCGATTCGGCCAGCAAATCCTGCAGCTGATCGGCTAAATCAAATAGTTCAGGTTCCAGTTGCAACAGAGTCGCGCCGGTTTTCAGCTGAGTTTCGATGGTTTCGCTCAGCGCTTTGATATGCGGTACCCCGGTATAACAAGTGGCACCGTGCAGCTTATGCACCAGCTGGATCAACGCATCTTTTTGATTACTCTCGCGGTATTTCTCTAAATCTGCCAGAGTCTGAGGCAGGCTGGCCAACAGCAATTGCAGCATGTCTCTGGCCAGTTCGGTTTTGCCCGCCGCCCGTTGTAACGCCAGCTCCCAATCGACATGACGGCTTTGCGGCAACACAGGTGCCGGGGCGGAGGATGGCGCTGCGGCAAACACTGTGCTGAGCTGTGGCAGACTAAAAGCAGGGCAACATTCCTTGAGGGCGAATTGCAGCATTTGCTCATCGAGCGGCTTGCTTAAAAACTCACAGAACCCCAGATTCAGCAGGCGTTCGCGCTCGCCGGGCAGCGTGTGCGCTGTCACCGCGATGATCGGTGTTTCTTCGTTCAGCGAACTTTGCTGAATACGCTGGCAGGCGGTGACGCCGTCCATCACCGGCATATTAATGTCCATAAAAATGACGTCGTAATGGGCATGAGATGCCAGTTGCCAGGCTTCGGCGCCCTGCGTTGCCGAATCAACCGTTTCGACCAGTTCGCCAAGCAGCGCGTTAATCAGTTTTAAATTGGCTTCGTTATCATCGACCGTCAGCACCCGCAACCGCGCTTTGGGCTGACTGGGCGATGGCGTCGCCACCACTTGCTGCTGGTTGTAGGGGCGTGCCAGCGTCGCCGCCAATTTACGCTGGTGCGCTGGTTTGGCGAGACAGGCCTGCGCGCCGCTCTGCAGTAAAGCTTCACGCAAATTGGGTGACAGTGAATTCACCAGCAGATACAGATATTGGCAATGGGGTTTTATTTGCCGGATCAGCTCAACAATAGGATTCAGCTGATCCAACGACACAGTGCGACCAATCAGGGCAATATCAAACTGGTCCTGTTGCGCCAGCGCCTGTTGTAACTGCGCCGGGGTTGCGCAGGCGGACACCCTTAATCCCCAACTGTTTAATAAACTCAGTGTGGATTCACGTGAGTGCTGCTGTGGTTCCAGGTACAAGACGGTTTTTTGCCGCAGTAACTGCACCGGTAAAGGTTCGCTGACGCTCAGATGATGCGCCGACAAGGCCAGACTAAACCAGAAGGTTGAACCTTCGCCGGCTTTACTGTGAAAACCAATTTGCCCGCCCATGGCTTCGACCAGCCGCTGGGAGATAATCAGGCCAAGCCCGGTGCCGCCGTAACGGCGACCTATGCTGCCGTCGGCCTGAGCAAAACCATGAAATAGTTGTTCCTGTTGTGCCGGTGCTATGCCGATACCGGTGTCCTGAATCTCAAAATGCAGCAGAACTTTATCATCGTTGGTCGGCTGATGCTGCAGCCGGATCACAATGCTGCCATGTTCGGTAAATTTAATCGCATTGCCGGCGATATTCATCAACACCTGATTGATCCGCAGTGGGTCGCCAATCAGCGCATCAGGTACATCGGCGTCAATTTGCAGCGCCAGTTCAAGTTGTTTATCGAAGGCGTTGACTGCCAGTAACTCGACCGAATCATGCACTAAGTCACGGATAGAAAAGGGTTCCGGGTTAATCGGCATCCGGCCTTCTTCCAGTTTCGCATAGTCCAGTACGTCGTTAACCAGCGACAGCAGGCTGTTGGCGGATTTCTGGATGGTATTGAGATAATCCTGCTGATGGTGAGTCAACTGCGTCTTCAGCAGCTGCCGGGTAAAACCTAATACGCCGTTCAGTGGCGTGCGCAGTTCGTGGCTCATTTTAGCGAGGAATTCAGACTTCAGTTTGTTATCGTCCTGCGCCTTACGCCGCGCCATATCCAGCGCCACGTTTTGCATTTCCAGCTGCTCCATGGTCTGGATTAAATCGCTGGTGGACTGGTCAACCGTATGCTGCATCTCGTCTTTATAGTGCTTTAGCTCGTTGGCGAGCTGATTGACGCCAAGGCGCATCAGGTCAAACTCGCCGATAAAAGGTTGTTCCAGGTGTTTTTCAAAGCGGCCTTCGGCCAGGCGTTCAATTTGCGCCAGCAGCTGTTGCAGTGGCTGACTGAGTTTGCTGAGTAAACGCAGGCTCAACATCAGCGCCAGAGTCAGGGATAACAGCACCAGCAAAGCGGTCACTAACAGGGAGCTCTGCTGCGCCAGCATCACTTTGTCTTTGTCCACCTGCACCAGGACATAACCGAGGCGGCCTTCAGTGCGCAATAACTGTAAAGTCTGGTGGTCATTGCTACGGGCACTCAGTGCCAGCGCCTGAATTTCACTCATCTCCAGCTGGATTGGAGCGCGGATCAGCAGGTAATTTTCCTGCTGACTCAACTGAGGCAGATCTGGCAGCGCACTATCGTTGCTTAAGCGCAATTCGGCGAAATCTTTGTGCAGATTGGAACTGGCGACCAGATGATGCTGGTGGTCAAAGATAGCAATGGTCCGCACCAGCGGTGAGTTTTTACGGTGACTGACATCGAGTAAGCGCTGTAAATAGGCTTTGTCTTGCTGCAGCAGACCATAAGCCGAGGCAATCGCCAGAGGTTCGGCGATGTTGGTCGCCTGATCGGCCAGATAACGTGATAAATCGGCATAACGCACGTAACTGAAGTAACCGCCAAGGCCGGCACTGGCCAAAAAAGTCGGCAACAAAGTGATTAACAGGATCCAATCGCGTAAAGCAATTTTCGTCATCTGGGGCGCTGCTTGCTACAATGGGCTATCGGTAATTTATCATGACATAAGACCCGCGAAAAACCTATGTGGTTTTCCGGGGTAAACTGCAGAACAGCACAGGCAAGGCCCGAACGGAATTTATGGTAAGCATCTATCAGACAAAGAAAAAAAACAATTTGCCTCAACATGCCATCTTAGAGATCCAGCGCTGGGATCATGAAGCGCAGGGCATCAGTACCCACCAGGGCAAGATTTGTTTTGTCGAAGCTGCGTTGCCGGGGGAACAGGTGCAGTGCCGGATCACTGAACAGAAAAAAGACTATAGCCGGGCACAGGTACAAAAAGTGCTGCAGCCGTCAGCTGCAAGGGTCAAACCTCAATGTCCATCTGCCGCAGAGTGTGGCGGTTGTCAGCTGCAGTTTGTGGCACCGGAAACAGCCTTGCAACTGAAGCAACAGGCGGTGGCCGGCCTGCTGACTCATCAACTTAAAGTCGCCGAATTACCCTGGCAGAGCGCATTGACAGCCGACAGCAGTGCTTATCGGCGCAAAGCCCGGATTGGCGTCTGGTTTGACAAGAACAGCCGGCAGTTTCAGGTAGGATTCCGTAAGGCCGGTAGCAAGGAAATCCTTGATATCCCGTTTTGTATGGTGTTAAGTCCGGTTATCGCACCGGTGTTGTCTGTGCTGCGCACCACCTTGCCACAGTTGCAGCACGGCAGTGCAGTCACCCATGCAGAAGTACTGGACGCAGATGGTCAGGCGTTTGTGGTGATCCGGCATATCAGGCCGCTGGCCGATGCGGATAAAGCGTTGTTAAAAGCGGCATGGCCAGAAGCCTGGTGGATAGGCGAGCCGCAAAGTGATGAGTTTGTTGCCTGGCAACCGGCTACCCCCCAGCCAGAATATCAGCTGTCCTCTGGTCAGCGGCTGCAGTTTGATGCGACAGATTTTATTCAGGTCAATGCCCGCGTGAACCAGGCGATGGTAGCGCAGGCAATCGCATGGCTTATGCCGGAAAAGTCTGATCAAGTGCTTGATTTGTATTGTGGTATCGGTAATTTTAGTCTGGCATTCGCGCCGTTGGTGGCTAGCGTCACCGGGGTTGAAGGTGTGGCCAAAATGGTGCAACGGGCCAACGCCAATGCGGCACTGAATGGCTACGACAATTGCAGTTTTATGCAGGGTGATTTGCATTTGGCGTGGCAAGGGCAGCCCTGGAGCCACAGTAAATATCACAAGGTGATTCTGGACCCTGCCCGGGCCGGCGCTGCCGGAGCCGTTGATGAGGTCGCCAAACTCAAACCGGCACAGATATTGTACGTCTCCTGTAACGCGGCCACTTTTGCCCGCGATGCGCGGGTGTTACTGGCAAATCGCTATCAAATCCGCAAAATTGGGGTGATGGACATGTTCCCCTATACCAGTCATCTGGAACTGATGGCATTGTTTGAACTGAGCTGAAAATTAATTCGCTGAATATTTCGAGGTAAGCATGGTCACGGTCCGGCACTCACACAGCACGGAATACAATGCAGGAGAAACATCGGCCTGGCTGACTTCTCTTGGGCTGAGTGAGAAAAAAATCGCCTGTCTGTTGGCGGCAGGTGAGTGGCTGAATCAGCAGGAGCTGACTGAAGCGACCTGCCCGCAGGTGCGTACCGGCTGGGAAATGGTCGAGATCCTGGCGGATTTACGTATGGATAAAGACGCCCTGACCGCAGCTTTATTGTTTCCGCTGATTGAAGCCAGGCTGTTGGATGCAACCACACTTGATGCTCATTTTGATGCGCCGGTATGCAACATGCTGCATGCGGTGGACCAGATGGAAGCGATCCGCACTATTCCGGTCGGGCCGAACCAGGCCCCGAATGCACAGCAAGCCGATAACCTGCGCAAAATGCTGTTGACCATGGTTGAAGACGTACGCGCTGTTGTCATCAAACTGGCCGCACAAATCTGCTATCTGCGTGATGTGAAAAACGCCGACGAAGAAACCCGGGTGCTGGCGGCAAAACAAACCAATGCGATTTTTGCGCCACTGGCTAACCGGCTGGGGATTGGTCAGCTGAAGTGGGAGCTGGAGGATCTGGCCTTTCGTTATCTGCATCCGCAGGTTTATAAAAAAATTGCCAGCCAGCTCGAAGAAAAACGCCTCGATCGCGAGCAATACATGCGCGATTTTGTCCAGGCGGTGCGCGACCAGATGGTTGTCGAAAAGCTTGACTGTGAGGTGTATGGCCGGCCTAAACATATTTTCAGTATCTGGAAAAAGATGCAGAAAAAACATCTGGCCTTTGACCAGTTGTACGACATCCGCGCCGTGCGGATAGTGACTGAACGGGTACAGGACTGCTATGCCGCGCTCGGCGTCGTCCATACCAGCTGGCAGCATTTACCGAAAGAATTTGACGATTACATCGCGACGCCAAAGCAAAACGGTTACCAGTCTATCCATACGGTCGTATTGGGGCCGCAGGGCCGCCCTATTGAAATTCAAATCCGCACCCGGCAGATGCACGAAGATGCAGAACTCGGCGTGGCGGCGCACTGGCGTTATAAAGAAGGTGGCCCGGCCGGCCGCGAAGGCGCCTTAGACGAGAAAATCGGCTGGTTGCGCAAAATTCTGGCCTGGCAGGAAGAAGTCGTTGATTCCTCACTGGCCGAGGAATTGCGCAATCAGGTCACCGAAGACCGGGTTTATGTATTTACGCCAAAAGGTGACATTGTCGATTTACCGCTTGGCTCAACGCCGCTCGATTTTGCCTATTATGTGCACTCAAATGTTGGCAATCGCTGCATAGGCGCCAAAATTTCCGGCCGTATTGTGCCTTTTACCTATCAGCTGAAAACGGGCGATCAGGTTGAAATTCTGACCGGCCGTGAACCGAATCCAAGCCGGGATTGGTTAAACCCAAATCTGGGGTACCTGAAATCAAGCCGGGCGCGCTCTAAAGTGCCATATTGGTTCCGCTTGCAGGACCGCGATAAAAACTACGCGGCCGGCAAAGAGTTACTGGATACCGAGCTCGCCCGGTTGAATGTGCCTTTAGATCAGCCGGTCAAAGTGCTGCAGCGTTTTAATGTCAATTCCATGGAAGAGTTGCTGGTTGGCATCGGTGGCGGTGAGATTAAAGTCACGCAAGTGATTAATTACATTCAAAGCCTGCATAACAAACATGACGTACCAGAAATTGACCCGCGGCTTATTTCCAAGCCGATGCAGACGCAAAGCAAAAGCCATGTGGTGGTGCAGGGCGTCGGTAATCTGCTGACGCATATGGCGGGTTGCTGCCAGCCTTTGCCAGGTGATGCCATTATTGGTTACATCACGCAGGGCAGGGGTATTGCCGTGCACCGCGATGATTGTGATCAGTTCAAAAACCTGCAGGAACAGCACCCGGAGCGAGTGGTAGAAGCGGCCTGGGGCGACCAATATGCCTCAGGTTATGAAGCCAGCATCCGCATCGTCGCACACGATCGCAACGGTTTATTGCGTGATATCACCAGCATTCTGGCCAATGAAAAGGCCAACGTGCTGCGCATGAGCAGTAACTCCGATGTATCGCGGCAAACGGCGACTATTTATATGACACTCGAACTGTATAACCTGGATTCACTGAACAAATTGCTGACCAAGGTCAGTCAGATTGACGATGTGATTGAGGCGAAGCGCTCGCTGTAGACTCCATGAACCGGTATCGCCTGCTGTAGCGGCGATACCGGTCGCATTCATCCCCGGAATTCAACTGATGTCAAAAAATATCAACGACCTACTTGCCATTATGGCGACATTACGCGACCCAGAGCAGGGTTGTGCCTGGGACAAAGCCCAGACCTACCAAAGCATAGTGCCATACACGCTGGAAGAAGCCTACGAAGTGGCAGACACTATTGAGCGCGGCGCTATCGATGAATTACCTGATGAACTTGGCGATTTGTTATTTCAAGTGGTGTTTTACAGCCAGATTGGCAAAGAGCAAGGCCGGTTTGAATTTGATGACTGTGTCCGGGCGATTTGCGACAAACTGATCCGCCGTCACCCGCATGTATTTCCGGATGCATCGGCTGAAGCATCCGCAGCAGCACCCGCCGATGCGATCACAGCCTTACAGGGTTGGGAAGCGATCAAAGCGGCAGAGCGCGGTGATAGTGGCCAGCACAGTGTGCTGGATAATGTGCCAACGGGTTTACCGGCGCTGACCCGCGCTTATAAACTGCAAAAACGCTGTGCCAGCGTCGGCTTTGATTGGCCGGATTTAACCGGTTGCTGGGACAAAGTCCGTGAAGAAATCGCAGAAGTCGAAGCAGAAATGTCCGCTCCGCAACAAGATCAGGCGGCTCTGGCCGAAGAGATGGGCGATTTGATGTTCGCGCTGGTCAATGTCGTGCGCAAAGCCGGGTTTCAGCCGGAGACCTTACTCAGAAGCGCCAATCAGAAGTTTGAGCGGCGCTTTCGCGATGTGGAAAAACATTTGGCTCAGCGGGGCAAAACCCCCCAACAAAGTGATCTGGCTGAAATGGACGCTTTGTGGGATGAGGTTAAACGCTTGCATAAAACGCAGTCCTGACAAGGCTTTAGCGTCGTATTGTTGAAATAAGCCGGTTCGGCGCCGGCTTTTTGATTGAGCCTGCGCAGCGGCTTTGTTATACTTTCCGCCCGTCCTGATACCAATATCCTGCAGTCCGAAGTCTCCAAGCTGATTTC
>CBFGPY010000036.1:0-10513 GCA_965650755.1 uncultured Chromatiaceae bacterium
AGATGTGCACGAATTCCCAGGCCACATAGCCTGTGATGCTGCCAGTAATTCAGAAATAGTCTTTCCGCTGCGTGTACATGGCGAAATTATTGGTGTGCTGGATATTGATAGTCCGTCACTGGCACGCTTTGACGAAGCTGACCAACAGGGGCTGGCAAATGTCGTCAGGGCATTAGAACAACGTTTGGAACAAACCTTATGAAAGACTGGTTATCCGTCCAGGATTATTTATTCGATGTCCGGGATGTCGGTGACTGGGAAGGCGAAGAAGAACTGGTCGCTGACCGCATTAACGCGATTTATCATGCGGTCTGGCCAACAATCCCGGAAGATGCCAGTGTCGCGTTAATCGACCGGCTGATGCGGGATATCTGGGATCAGCTGCGCGGCAGCGAAGTAATGATCGAAGCAGATGAAGACGAACTGGTCGACTGGGCGCTTGCGCATAGTCGCCAGTTTATAGAACAACAGGGCGCGCTATCTGACGACGAAGATGATGAAGACGCAGATGACGACGCCGAAGATGTCATTGATGAAGAAGAGTATTAAACCATGACCAGTCAAGTTGAAGCCCAAGTCAAACCGCACAATGTTAAAGAAGTTGTGGCGCTCCTGGCCGAACAATTTCCATTGTGTTTTAGTCTGACTGGTCCGGCAAAGCCGCTGAAAGTCGGTATTTTTCAGGATCTTGCAGAAAAACTGCAGGAAAATCCGTTAATCAGTAAAACTATGTTACGTCAGGCGCTGCGGGTGTACACCAGTAGCTGGCGTTATCTGGAAGCCGTGAAGGAAGGCGCATTCCGCGTTGACCTGGAAGGCGTTGATGGCGCTGTGATTGATGCCTCTCAGGCAGAACATGCTGCGGCGACGCTGGCCGAGAGTAAAGCCAAGGCGCAGGAGGCCCGCAAAGCCCGCCAACAGGCTGAACGTGCCAAAGCGAAAGCAGCTGCTGCCGGAGATTCGGCCAATCAGTCCGACGCTCCGAAAGCTGTAAAACCTGCTTACAAAAAACCGGAACATAAACCAAACAACAGAGCAGCGAAAGCCGCTACGCTGAAATCTAAACCTGCTGCTGAGCCGTTAAAAGCTGCGCCGGTTGAACTCAAAGCCGTCGAAGATGGTCAGTTAGTGGTAGGTGGCAAGGTGTTGGTCAAATTTGGTGCCAGCCCAATAGCTGCGACTGTGGTTGAGCTTGCCAAACAAGATGTTGTGGTGCAGCTGGCCTCAGGCATGATTGTTAAAACCCAGCGTGGAAGTCTATTTCAGGCCTAATTCAAAGAGTGTCCGATGAGAAAATTATCAGGTATTGCCGCAGGTTTGTTTTTGGCGTTTTGTGGCGCCACTATTGCAGCACCGGTCGCTGAAAAAGTAACGCTACCGGAACTGACCCAGCTAGATCAGCATTTTACTGCCAGTAAACGCATTGCGGCTATTTTGACCCGCGGTCATTATTTACCGGTCCAGATCGACGACAAATTGTCGGCCAAAGTGTATGACCAGTATCTGGACAGCCTGGATTATTTTCACAACGTGATGCTCAAGTCGGATGTTGCCGCCTTTGAACAATACAAGTTTCAGTTTGACGATGCCATCGCCAAAGGTCAGTTCGATTTTGCTTATCAGATGTTTAATCTGAGCCTGCAACGTCGTGCTGAGCGTTTTGATTACGCCTTGTCACTGCTGGATAAAGGCTTTGATTTTAACGCCAATGATGCCTACGAATATGAGCGTGAAGATGCACCCTGGCCGGAAAGTCAGGCGCAGCTGGATGAGTTATGGCGTCAGCGCGTTAAATTTGACGCATTAAACCTGAAACTTGCCGGCAAAAAACCGGAAGAAATTAAAGATATTCTGACCAAACGTTACAAGTCAGCGAAAAAACGCTTGGCGCAAACAGAAAGCGAAGACGTCTTTCAGTTAGTGATGAACTCATACGCCCGTTCCATTGAGGCGCACACTTATTATTTATCACCACGCAATACCGATCGCTTCCAGCAGGAAATGAACCTGTCGCTCGAAGGTATAGGTGCTGTTCTGCAAGCTGATGATGATTACACTGTTATTTCCAGCCTGGTCCCCGGTGGCCCGGCAGATCTGACGAAAAAGCTGAAGCCAAAAGACAAGATTGTTGGCGTCGCCCAGGGCAGCGATGATTTTGTTGATATTGTCGGCTGGCGTCTGGACGATGTTGTTGACTTGATTAAAGGGCCCAAAGGTTCAAAAGTACGGCTGCAGGTACTGGCCGCCAGCGGTAGTGCCGGCGCAACTCCGCAGTTGATTGAAATTGTTCGCGATAAAATCCGGCTGGAAGACCGTGCTGCCAAAGGCGAAGTGTTTAAATCGCAATTACATCAGACTGATAAAAAAGTCGGTGTGATTAATATCCCGAGCTTTTACAACAATCTGACCGACGATGTCCGGAAAGAAATCACGAAACTGAAAGCTGAAAAAATTGATGCTTTAGTCATCGATTTACGTGGAAATGGTGGTGGTTCGCTGCCAGAAGCTATTTCTCTCAGTGGTTTGTTTTTTGACCGTGGACCAGTAGTACAAATTCGTGAAGGCAACGGCCGTATCACCCAGAATGATGATACCGACGGTTCCACCTTGTACGACGGTCCGATGACCGTATTAGTTGACCGCTACAGCGCGTCAGCGTCTGAGATTTTCGCTGCAGCAATGCAGGATTATGGCCGGGCCCTGGTCGTTGGTGAACACACCTTTGGTAAAGGCACTGTGCAGCAGCACCGGGGGTTAGGCCGGATTTACGATACTTTTGATGCAGAACTTGGTGGTCTGAACTACACCATCGCCAAATTCTACCGGATTAATGGTGGCAGCACACAGCACAAAGGTGTAGTGCCTGATATTACTTATCCAACTCCCATCAATCCTGACGAGTGGGGTGAGAGTAAAGAAGAAAACGCCTTGCCTTGGGATTCGATAGCACCGGCCAGTTATACCAGCTCGCCTGATATCAAAGTAGCGTTGCCACAGTTACAGGCCAAGCATCAGAAACGCATCGCCGAAGAGGTTGAATTTAAATATCTCAATGACGATATCGCGCTGTACAACCAGGAAAAAGACAAGAAGACAGTGTCTTTAAATGAGAAAGAGCGTCTGGCGAAAAAAGACAGTGAAACAGCCCGTGAACTGAAACGGTTGAACGAGCGTCTGGCTCGCTTGAAGCTGCCAGCAGTGAAAACCGTTGAAGACGCACCTGAAGTGCTGGAAAAGCTAGATCCGCTGCTCGAAGAAACTGTGTTAATCACACAGGATTTAGTGATGAGCAGTAAGATCGCCAAGAAATAATCGTTTCCCTGTATAACTTCCGAACAAAGGACTGCCTGCAGTCCTTTGTTTTATTTGCAACTTTGTAAAAGAGTATCTTATGACGACTGCTACAGCTGCCGTCCATCAGCAATGGTCCAGCCGGCTGATGTTTATCATCGCAGCAACAGGTGCTGCTGTTGGCCTTGGTAATATCTGGAAATTTCCATACATCATGGGGCAAAACGGTGGCGGTGCTTTCATGCTGATGTACCTGCTTTGCATATTGCTGATTGGTATTCCGGTGTTGATGGCTGAAGTCATGATAGGACGGCGTGGCCGGCAAAGCCCCGGTTTGTCGGTCAAAGCGCTGGCCATTGAAGCTAAAGTCAATCCACTGTGGCAAATCGCCGGCTGGATGGGGCTGGTGGGCGGCTTTTTAATCCTGTCGTTTTATTCGGTGATTGCAGGCTGGGCCTTTGCTTATGTCGGTAAGGCGGCACAACACAGTTTTCAGGGCCTAGCAGCCAGTCAGATAGGTGCACTATTTGGCCAGTTTTCCGCCGATCTGCCGAGTCTGTTGTTGTGGACGACTGTGGTCATAGTGCTTACCTGTGCCGTGGTTGCGAGGGGCGTGAAACAGGGGCTGGAACGGGTGATCCGGTGGATGATGCCGGCTTTATATCTGTTATTGATTGGTTTGGCGATTTATGCCGGCGTCACAGGTGATTTCAGCCAGGCGCTGACTTTTATGTTCGCCCCGGATTTTAGCAAGTTATCTGTTGCCGGCATGCTGATGGCCCTTGGTCATGCGTTTTTCACCTTGAGCCTGGCGTCTGGAGTCATGATCACTTATGGCGCCTATATGCCGGGTAAAGTCTCGATCGCCAGAACGTCTATCTGGATTGCGTTGGCAGACACCTCTGTTGCACTGATCGCTGCTATGGTGATTTATCCAATTGTGTTTTCGCAGCAGTTGGATGCAGGTCAAGGCCCTGGGCTTATTTTTGTCACATTGCCGGTCGCTTTTGGTCAGATGCCGGGTGGTCAGATTGTCGGCACTTTGTTCTTCACTATGTTGGTGTTTGCTGCTTTTACCTCAACTATTGCGATGATTGAATCAGTGGTGGCCTGGCTGACTCAGTCCAAAGGTTTCACCCGGCTGCAGGCTTGTGTGTTTTCCGGTGTAGTGCTGTGGTTACTAAGCTTGCTGACCGTGTTTAGTTTTGCCGGCGCAGAGTGGACGAAGTGGCATTTTGTGTTTGTCGGCAAAGAAGTGCACAACCTGTTCGAAATCATTGACCATCTGACCTCTGACATTATGTTGCCACTCGGTGGATTGGCGATTGCGGTTTTTGCCGGTTGGAAAATCCGGCAAAATGCCAGCCGTGAAGAGTTGAATACCTCGCCGGTTGCTTATAGTATCTGGCTGTTCTGTATCCGCTGGTTCACCCCAGTTGCAATCCTCGCCGTGTTTCTGAACCTGACCGGTGTACTCTGATAAAAATGAAAGGCCCGCCAGATGGGCCGAATAAAACAAAAAAAAGAGCAAATAATGACAACATCTAAGACCACCAAAGCTCCGAGCATGCTGGACGCCTTGCTACCGCTGGGCGTACTGATTTTCCTGTTAAGTTTATCGGTTTATCTGTACGGCAGTGACTCGTCGTTTGGGCCCAATCAAATGGCGTTATTTGTCGCCGCCGGTATCGCAGTGCTGATTGGCCTGAAAAACGGTTTTGGCTGGGAAGAAATGGAACAGGCGATGATCCGTGGCATCGCATTGTCGCTTGGCGCTGTGTTAATTCTGTTTTCCGTCGGTGCCTTAATTGGCACCTGGTTGTTATCCGGCACTGTACCGGCGCTGATTTACTATGGTCTGCAGGTATTAAACCCGAGCTGGTTTTACGCGGCGACCTGTGTACTTTGCGCTATTGTTGCGCTTGGTATTGGCAGCTCCTGGACCACAGCAGCGACCGTTGGTGTTGCACTGATTGGGGTGGCGATGGGCCTTGGCCTGTCGCCGGTGATTACCGCAGGGGCTATCGTCTCAGGTGCTTATTTCGGTGACAAAATCTCACCATTATCCGACACCACCAACCTGGCACCTGCAGTAGCGGGTTCTGATTTGTTCTCGCATATTCGTCATATGTTATGGACCACTATCCCAAGTTTGCTGTTGGCTATTTTGCTGTTTGTCCTGATAGGTTTTAATGCCGACGGTGTAGCGAATGTAGAAAAAATTGAACAAATCAGCCGCGACCTGCAGCAACATTTCGATATTTCCCCGCTGCATCTGGTGCCGATGTTAATTTTACTGGTGATGGCGGTGAAAAAAGTGCCGGCCTTCCCAACAGTGTTTATCGGTGCTTTGCTTGGTGGTTTATGGGCAGTGTTGTTTCAGCAGCCACTGATTGAAAAAATGACGGATCAGTCTTATCCCGTAGTGCTTGGTCAGTTAAAAGTAGTTTGGACCACCTTACACAGCGGTTTTGTCATCGAAACCGGTAACGCTGAGCTGGATAAATTATTGAGCGGTGGCGGCATGGCGAAAATGATGAACACGGTGTGGCTTATCATGTCGGCGATGGTGTTTGGCTCAGTGCTCGAACATACCGGTTTACTGCGACGTTTTGTCCAGGCCATTCTGCGCCGCGCGCACAGCACCGGGTCGTTAATTACCAGCACTATTCTCACCTGCATTGCCACCAATATTCTGGCTGCTGACCAATACATGGCGATTGTAATGCCAGGGCGGATGTACAAAGAAGAGTTTGAAAAGCGCGGTCTGGCACCGGTTAATCTGTCCCGGACTCTGGAAGACGGCGGCACTATTACCAGTGCGCTGATCCCATGGAACACCTGTGGCGCCTATATGCACGGTGTGTTGGGCGTCAGTCCGCTGGATTATATGTTTTATGCCTTCTTTAATCTGATAAATCCGCTGCTGGCGATTGTCTATGCTTATCTGGGTATTAAAATTTTGCGCCTGACGCCGCCGGACACATTAAGGCCCGTAGTGGAGCGTCCTGTCGCGTGATTTAATAAGCCTGTAATTTTACAGGCTTTTTTCTGCCGTATTAAGGAGTGATCGATGTCTGCCAATATTGCCAAACGCCGCCTGGACTATCAGCGAGCAACTTATCAGGTCAGTCAGATAGAACTGGAGTTTGAACTGCACCCGACTGCGACCCGGGTATTAGCGGTCAGTCAGTTGCAGCGCAATGTTGCGGGGGCGGATACGCTCTGGCTCGATGGTCAGCAGCTAACGCTGGTTTCATTAGAGGTGAATGGCGAGGAGTGGTCGCAGAAAGCTCAGTCCGATGACGGGATTTTATTGTCCGGTTTACCTGAGCAGTTTGAACTGAAAGTGCGCACAGTACTGGACCCGGCAGCCAACTCAGCGTTAGAAGGGCTGTATTTATCCAATGGCGCCTACTGTACCCAGTGTGAAGCCGAGGGCTTTCGCCGGATCACTTATTACCCGGACCGGCCCGATGTGATGGCGGTGTTTACCACCCATATCATTGCTGAGGATTCTATCCCGTTTTTGTTATCAAACGGCAATCTGATTGCCAGACATCAGCTGGCCGATGGCCGGGTGCGCGTCAGCTGGCACGACCCTTTCCCAAAACCTTGTTATTTGTTTGCCTTAGTCGCCGGTGATTTTGACGAATTATCTGGTGAATTTGTCACCCAAAGCGGCCGCAAGGTTGCGCTGAGGTTTTATGTCGACAAAGGCGAAGGTGCCAAAGCAACTTTTGCGCTGGAAGCGCTCAAGCGTGCAATGCGGTTTGACGAAGAGGTATACGGCCTGGAATATGACCTGGACATTTATATGGTCGTCGCCGTTGATTTCTTTAATATGGGCGCGATGGAAAACAAAGGACTAAACGTCTTTAACAGTAAGTTTGTGCTGGCTGACGCAGCAACGGCTACAGACACTGACTATTTCAATATTGAAAGTATTATCGCGCACGAATATTTCCATAACTGGACGGGTAACAGAGTCACCTGCCGTGATTGGTTTCAGCTCAGTTTAAAAGAAGGTCTGACAGTGTTCCGTGACCAGCAGTTCAGTGCGGCCATGGGCTCTGCCACCTTGTGTCGGATTGATGCAATCAAGACCATCCGGACCGCGCAGTTTGCCGAAGATGCCAGTCCTATGGCCCATCCGATCCGCCCGGATGTGGTAGAAGAAATGAATAATTTCTACACAGTGACTGTATATGACAAAGGCGCAGAAGTGATCCGGATGCAGCAAACCCTGCTCGGCACTGCAGGCTTTCGCCGTGGCATGGATTTGTACTTTCAGCGGCATGATGGCCAGGCTGTGACCTGTGACGACTTTTTAGCGGCGATGCAGGATGCCAATCAGGTAGATTTGACTCAGTTTGCCCTGTGGTACAGTCAGTCCGGCACGCCAGAATTAACCGCAAAAATTGAGCCCACCAGCACTGGCGTGAAGTTACATCTGCAACAAACCACAGCACCGACCGCAGATCAGGCCGAGAAACAGCCATTGTTGTTGCCACTGCGTTATGAATTACACGACGCCAATGGCCGGATCGAACAAGGTATTTTGCAGTGCACAGCACAGCAGCAAACATTCAGCTTCGACGGTCTGGTGATGCCTGTTGTGCCGGTTTTGCTGGCAGATTTCAGCGCTCCGGTAAAACTGAACTACGCATATCAGACCGATGAATTGCTTTATCTTTGCCAACATGCACTGGACGGTGTTGCCCGGTGGGACGCCATGCAACAGCTTTGGTCTGATTTAGTTCGTCAGTCAGTGCAACAGCAGCAAATTGTACCGGTGCCGCCACAAATGCTGTCAGTATTGGGGCAGTTGATCCGCGAGCCTTTGTCAGATCAGGCGTTTACTGCTGAATTGTTGACTCTGCCTGGCTTTGACAGTCTGGCTGAGCAGTATGAACAGATCCCGGTAGAGCTGATCCTGAACGTGTTAGACAATTATCAGCAGCAACTGGCGGAAATCTTTGCTGCAGACTGGCAGGCATTGTATCAACAACTGCAACCCCAGCCATATGCGTATACCGAGGCGCAGGTCGGTCTGCGGGCGCTGCGCAATACCGCATTGCGTTATCTGCTACGCAACAAAACGACGCCAGAGCAGTTTTGGCAGCACCAGTATGCCCATGCGGACAATATGACTGACAAACTGGCAGTGTTACAAGCGCTGGTGAAAGCCGGACACAATGACTCAGCGCAGATGTTGCAACAGTTCCTGCAGCAATATGGCGACAACGTGCAGCTCTTTGATAAACATTCTGTGTTAGTTGCTTCAGTGACCGATAACAGCGTGTTCGCACTGATGGATCAGGTCGAGCAAAGCAGCAAGTTCGATTGGAAAAATCCAAACCGGGTGCGTGCTTTGTATGCAGTCTTTGGTCAGCAAAACCCGGCCATGTTCCATCAGGCCGAAGGCCTGGGTTATCAGCGTCTGGCCGCTGTGATCGCGAGGGCCGACAGCATCAATCCGCAACTGGCGTCCCGTCTGGTGACGCCGCTGTTATCGTTCCGGCGTTTTGCGCCAGGACGTCAGGCGCAGATGCGTGCCGCACTTGAACAGCTCAACACGCAACAACTGAGTCCTGATCTCAGCGAAAAACTGCATAAAGCACTCCATGGCTGAGAAACGTTACCGTTTTCGCTTATTACTCAGTACAGAGCAGGTACTGAGTTTTTATCAGGGGCATATCACTGCAGTGGTGGTGCAGGCTGACAACGGCTTGCGCCTCCAAATCGATTTGCAGCATTTTCGCCGTTATTTTCAACATTCAGGGCTCGACGGCCGTTTTGAGTTGTTTACTGACGAAAACGGCAAGTTTAAGGCGCTACAGAAAATAAATTAGAGTGAATACTTTAAACGGTAGATTAAAACCTGTTCGATGTTTTTGTTGTTTTTGCCTTTTGAATTCAGCGAGTTAAGCATTTTGTCAGCACAACCCCCAGCTTCAGTTAAACTGATGGGGGGAGTGTTGCAGCCATCGCTTGAGGCAAACGGCAAAAACTAAAGGTAAATCAACAGATTTACCCAACTTGAAGCCTTGCGCCCTCTGGAAAATGATGTAATTATTTCTGCTACGTGCGCAGAGATCAGAGCAGTTGATCAACGTGACCGATTACAAAAACAAAATATACCTGCAGGGACAGGGGGGAGAAACGAACATGAACAAAAGGCCTTTAGCCTTCACCAAAAAGCCATTGGTGCTTGGTGTCGCGTCTGCACTGTTAGCCTTGTCTGCAACATCCACTCAGGCAGCCAACTTCACGTTGGGTGATGATGTCGAAGTTGTATTTGACTCAACCTTTTCATATGGTGCCAGCTGGCGGGCAGAAGACCGCAACTGGGACACCATCAGTAAAGTCAACCATCCGCGCTTTAACTGGACCGGTTATAACGCTGCCACCAACGTCATTTATCCTTCGTCAGAAATTTGGGCTCAGCCTGGTGGTTATTCATCTAACGGCGATGCCGGTAACCTGAATTACGACAAAGGTGATATTTTCTCCGAACTGTTTAAAGGCACCCACGAATTATCGATCACTAAAGGTGACTTTGGTCTGTTCACCCGCTTTATGTATTTCTATGATGCGGCGCTGATGGACAATGACGGCGCTTATACCAATCCGGTTTCCGGCAATCGTGTTGACCCATGTCAGGACGACGATGCCCGCGATTTAGCCTGCCGTGACGTACGTTTACTCGACGCTTATTTGTTCGCGAATTTTGCCCTCAATGATGGCGCAAACCCGCTGTCGATTCGGGTCGGCGAGCAGGTGCTGAGCTGGGGTGAAAGTACGCTGATCCAGCACGGTATCAACATCACGCCAATCGACGTGGGTATTGCCCGTCTGCCCGGTGCTGACTTAAAAGAGGCATATATTCCGGTTGGTATGGCGTGGGCTTCTTTGGGCCTTACCGAGCAACTGTCTGCCGAAGTGTTTTATCAATATGACTGGCAAAATAGCTATCTGCCGGTACCAGGCACTTATTTCTCTACCAACGATTTCGCCGGTAAAGGCGGTTACAACCAAAACATTCAGTTAGGTTTCGCCGGCAACCCGGATTTGGACCTCAGCACTTTGCTGGCAGGTCTGAATGGTATTGGTAATGGCGTGAAAGCTGCGATGGCTGTGTTGCAGAACCCGGCAGCGACAGCAGCGCAAAAAGCTCAGGCACAAGGCACCTTAACGCAGCTATCTGCTGCGTATCTGG
>CBFGPY010000037.1:0-10473 GCA_965650755.1 uncultured Chromatiaceae bacterium
CAAATTCGAGGTCACATTGCAGCATTTCGGCGGTGTCTTCACCGATGCGTAACCGGCCGAGAGCCTGCAGATTCGGCAAACCTTCGAGGAACAGAATGCGTTCAATCAGCTCGTCGGCTTGTTTCATGTCGCGGATAGATTTTTTATAACAGACATTATTCAGTTCTTGCAGGCCCCAGTTTTTGTAGATGCGGGCGTGGAGGAAATATTGGTTAATCGACGTCAGTTCGGACGTCAGCACCTCATTGAGGATACTCAGTACAGCGGCATCACCTTGCATCGCCGGGCTCCTTTTTTACCAATACTGGCAGTGAAACGGGGAAATTGTTGAGGATTGTAGTCGGATTTACGGCGGGGGTCGAGTTTTAGATTTTAAAAAATATCAATTAAATCATACACATGCAATTGAGAATGCTTCGCTTTAATGCCAGAGTTCTTGTTGAAAAAACAATCGTCGCAGAATCATTTACTTAGGCTGTGGCAACTGCCACAGCCTAAGTGCTATTTCACAGCCGGCGTAATTGCCGGTATTCCGCTATCGCCAGAACAACCAATACTGCGGCGGTAGCCAGCAAGATGTAATAAATACTGCCTGCCGCATGGGTCCAGAACAAGCGGGCGCCGTCGGTCATGTGCTGAGGTTCAGTAAACACCCCACCTTTGAGCGCCATCGCCGCAAAAATCACAGCAAATACCAGATGGTCTAGGATGTAGCACCATTTACTCCAGCGCTGCCAGCTCAGCTGCGTCAGCCGGTACAGTGCAAAAGCGGCCGATAAAGTGGCGAACAAAGTCAGCAGGTAGCGCCAGTATTCCATCCCTTCGGCCAGGTGGACCGGTAAATGTTGTTGTGCTTCAACCGACAACCATAAGGGTGTCCACAACAACAAAAGCAAAAACAACGCACTGGTTAAGTCTGTGATGCTGTCCGACAGCTTTATCCGCGCCAGCGGGTAACGCGGCAACCTGGCCGGGTGCCACTGACGTTGCCGCCATTCTTTGGTCCAGCCGGCACGGCCGCACAGATAAAAGACCGCGGTAACGACCAATAACAGCGTGGCGAAATTGTCGACAAAACTAAAACCCAACTGCAGTACGAGCCGCACCGGATTAATCGAATCGGCCAAGATCAGGCCACTCAGGCTTTTTAACAGGGCGATCACCGCCATCAATGCAGCGCCATGCCACAATACCGTTTTGTACAACGGCATATCTTCGCTGGCGATCAGCGGCGCACTGGGGGCATAGCGTTGTGCGACATCAATCGGATGGCCTTGCTGCAACAGCAGTTGATTGAGCTTTGTCTCATCCAGCGGCCCGTCTTGTTGCAGCGCGTCGATTTGATCCAGCAGGTTTGCTCTGAGTTCGCGGATAATGTCGTGTTGCTGGTCAACCGGCAGTTCAGCCGCCACCGCTGCCAGGTAACGTTCCAGTAATTCCATCATTGTTGCTCCAGTAAAATCGCCAGGCTGCCATGTAACTGCTGCCACTCTGTGCTCAGTTGTGCCAACACTTCTGCTCCACTGGCGGAGAGCTGGTAATAACGCCGCTCACGGCCTTCCGCCATTTGCCACTGGCTGTCCAGTAGCCCTTGTTCCGCCAGCCGGCGGACTAGTGGATATAAAGTGCCTTCATCAATGTCAATACCGTTGTCATTCAGCTGCTTACGCAGAGAATAACCGTATTGCGGCGTGCGGCTGGATGCCAGCACCGCCAGCACTAACACGCCCCGGCGCAATTCCAGCCTGAGTTTGTCGAGCCTGTCATCGTTCATTTTCAGTTGTGCTCCCGGGCTTACCTGATACTATGCGTCACATACTGTGTGACACATAGCTTGATACTATGCGTCATACAGTGTTAATTCAAGATATCGACAAAAAAATTATTCGACAAAGGTATGTTTCATGATTGAAGCCGGACACTGCAGCATGTAAAAACAGCCGAAAACACCGCCCTGTGGCTTGATGTCACAGGGACAAAAAAAGCGCCAACAGGCGCATTCTTTAAATTAGAGGCTTAACTGTTTCGATTCTTCGCCACAGAGATATGCCCGGTATCTTTGTGTTCCGGTATTTTGTCAGATGTTAAACAACGACAGCGCACCGGTATTAAAATAACGAAGTTCCGGTAACAGTAACTGTATTGCGCTTTGATCAGCACCAAACCATTGCGCCAGACTGCCAAACAGCTGGCTGTTCGACAGCGCCGGGATCAACCGCCCTGCGCCCATATCAACCTGGCTACCCAGTCGCTGCGGCAATAACTGGCCATATAGATCACCGCCATTAACAGCACCGCCTAACACCAGCTGGTTGCCGGCCCAGCCGTGATCGGTGCCATCGCCGTTTGAACTCAGGGTGCGGCCGAAATCCGACATGGTAAAGCTGGTAACCTGCTGTGACAGCCCAAGCTCGACAGTAGCCTGATAAAAGCTGCTGAGTGCCTCCGCGAGGGTACCAAGCAAAGCGGGCTGGACTGAATTTTGCGCATCATGTGTGTCAAAGCCTCCCATGCCAACAAAAAACACCTGACGGCCGACACCAAGCAATGATTGCACACTAATCATTTTCGCCACCATCTGCAGCTGTAACGCCAGCGGATTGGCGTTGTTAAACTCAGTCTGTAAAGCTGGCGCCTGGGTCAGCGCAGTGGCGACGATAGCACTGCGACTTTGCGCCTGACTGTGCGACAGCGCAAATTGATCAGCCAATGGATGCTGCTGCGCACTCAACAAGCGGTTTTGCATATCCCGCAACATGGCAGCTCTTTTGCTACTGCCTTTTAATGCGGTCAGTTCCGGCACTCCGGCAGCCGACATGCCAAATGGACTGAGTGCGGCCCCACGCTGCCAGAGATTAGTACCGGCCAGGCTGATGCAACTGCTGAAATCCGGCACGTCGTACATCAGTTCCAATAACCGGGCACCCCAGCCGCTATCAGGGCTGTGCGGCTCCTGCCCACGCATCCAGGTCGCCTGTTGATCGTTATGCGAAAACAGATTTTTCGGCAACAGCGCCTTGCCGGCCTGCACTTCAGCTAAAGTCGTCGGCCGGATCAGCGACCCCACGCCGCCGACCAGCGCCAGCGCCCCGCTCTGAAACAACGGCTCCAGTGCGGCAAGTGCCGGATGCAGCCCCAGGCCGTCAGCGATAGCAGTACGCGGAGTCAGCGCTATCGGGTTCGCCACGGCGAGACTTTGCCGGGCTGCCTGATAGTCCAGTAAACTCTGGCCTGACAGCGGCAGCAACATATTCAGTGAATCGTTGCCGCCATATAAAAACACACAGACCAGTGCTTTGTAGCCTTCGGGCACCGCACGCCCGGCAGCCAATGCCCGCGGCAACAGCCCCAATTGCAAACCACTGAGCGTGGCCAGACCTAAACTGCCTTTTAGTGCCAGTTTTAACCATTCACGCCTATCCAGATGACGCATGGCAAACTCCTTACTGCTGCACCGCATACTGCGGTGAAATCAAAATGAAATACCACAGGTAAGCCGCTTTCTGCGCCGGTGTGATGTTGCCAAGTCCGCTCGCCAGGTCGGTTAAGATCAGTCGTAGTTCCGCCGGCATAGCACCGCCAAAAGCCAGCAAACTGTATTGATCTAACAGCCCGTTCAAACCTTGTTGCTGTAACACATCGGCAAAGGGCTGAAACCGCGCCAGCATCTGATACTGCGTCGGATTGGCGACCAGCCCTTCGATACTGCCAATTGTCTGGCTGTACAGATGATTTTGCATATTCAGCGCATTGGACGCGGTCAGCATTTGCAGCTCCGGCGCCACCAGCCCGGCCTGTTGCAGGCTGGCAGAAGGGCTGAAATCCGGCCGGTAGAAGTTAAATACCGACGGGCTTTGCAACGGCGCCTGATTGTGGCTGTCTGCCAGCGTACGCAAATATATATGGCCGGACGGTGATGCGGATTGTGTCACCCGCCAGCTATGCGCGGTTTTCAGCAGCGGCTCACGGATTTTGCCAAAAGGCCGGGCGACACCGGCAAAACCGCTGCGGGCTTCCTCATCCAGTAAAATCGCTTTCACCACGGCCGCCAAATCGCCACGCACGCCCTGGCCATTGTCGATAAACACCTGAGACACCCGACTAACGTAAGCCGGTGACGGATTGCTGGTGACCAGCTTTTGGATCAGCTGTTTACTGATAAATGGCGGCAAGCTGGGCTCGGTAAACAATAAATCCAGCGCCTGCTGTAAATCCTGTTGTGGCGTCTGGCCGGCTGGCAACACCACGCCATTGAGCAAATGCTTTTCGCCTGGTTCATGATAAGCGGCAAAAGGGATCATAGGTCTGAGATAATCAGCTTTGGGTTTGAGGAAATTCGTGGTGCCGGCACTGGTCCAGCCGGTAAATACCCGGGCAAAACCTTCAATTGCTTGCTGGTCGTAAGTCGGGATCGGATTGTCACCGGCATCGAGTTTTAGACTGCCATCCGGATTGAGCTGATACAAACCGATGGTAAATAACTGCATCAGTTCCCGCGCGTAATTCTCGTCCGGCCTGATATTGTTGGCCACATCGGCTTTCTGATTGCCCAAATGACTCAGATACACCCCCATCACCGGCGATAATGTTACCTGTTGCAGCAAATCACGGTAATTGCCAAAACTGTGGGCCAGCAACAGATCATAATAATTGGCCAGCGCTATCACTCTGTTGTTGAGGCCATTGCCTTGGTCCGACACCACCAGAATTTCCGATAAGGCAAAAGCCACCCGTTGCCGTAGCTGATCCGGCGCCGTCAGCGCGATGCGCCACCAGGTTTCGAGCCGGCTTAGCGGCACTGGCGTTTTTTGCTCAGGCAAAGTCTCAATTTTGTCGGCGTGGGTGGTTGCCGGCAGACCCAGCTGCCAGTCGATCCATTGTTCTGCGCTGAGCTGACTGGCAGCCTGAATATCACCGAGGGTTGGGCCAAAACTGGCCTGCTGTAACAAACGGGCCGCTTCGGCGGCGCTTAACTTTTCAGCCCCGGTTGCGACAACCGGCAGGCACAGCAACTGCAGCGAAAGCGCACAAATCACCAGCTGTTTTGGCAAAGTTCTGACAACCAGCATCAGGGTTACTCCGTTATCTCAGTGAGGTCTCATCAATATTAGACATCGTTGTATGACCTGCCTAACATCAGCGGGTAAAGTTCTGGTAAAGATTAGGTCAACTGCATATAAGCTGACTGTGTAGCTGGGCGTTTTGCCTGCTTTATGATAAAACAGGCCATCTTAGTAGTTCCGGATCTGATTACGATGTCACAAAACGCCCAAACCGCCCCACAACCACAAACGGCTGGTAATTTATTCGCCAATCTGGCGTTTAACATTGTCATCCCGGTGCTGATCCTGAGCAAACTCAGCACGGACGATTATCTCGGGCCGGTCTGGGGCCTGGTGGCGGCATTGGCCTTCCCGATTGGCTTTGGTCTGTGGGAGCTGAAACAGTCCGGCAAACTGAATTTTTTCTCTATTGTCGGCATCATCAGCGTCTTGCTGACTGGCGGCATGAGCCTGTTACAGCTCGACCCCAAATACATTGCGATCAAAGAAGCCGCAGTACCGGGGCTGATTGGTTTACTGATTTTGATTAGTGGCCGCACCCGCTTCCCGCTGGTGAAAACCATTCTGGAAAATATGCAGTTGCTGAATCTGGCGCTGCTGAAAGAAAAACTCAGCAGCAATGGCACAGAACCGCAGTTTGAGCGGACGCTGGATCAGGCCACCCGTATTATTGCCGGCTCGTTTTTTCTGTCGTCGGTGCTCAATTACCTGCTGGCCAAATGGCTGTTGGTCAGCCCGCCAGGCACGCCGGCTTATAATGAAGAGCTGGCCAATATGACGGCGCTCAGTTATCCGGTGATCGCCATACCGTCCACACTGATCATGATGGGCGCAATTTGGTATGTGTTTAGTCGGATCCCAAAGCTGACGGGGCAGCCGCTGGAGTCATTTTTCCACGAGCAGTAAGCTGCTGGTTCAGGGCCATCACACATCGCTGCGACACTGTAACTTTGCTCAGCATCAGGTGAATGTCCGCCTCGTTGAGAAAAAACGGTAAGGTTGCAAACAATGCTGCGTCTTTGCGCGCAGCTAAATCCAGTTTGACCGCTTCGCTGTCGGCAATCGTAAAATCGGCGCGGCGACCGGCGACTAAATCCAACCGGCGCTCCGGTTCATACACCGCCAGACTGCGTTGTTTCACCGCCGGTTGCTGTTTGATCTGCTCGAAGCTTTCGCCATAAAACCCGGCCGGATTATAAACCCCAATCAATTTGCGCTGCGCCAACGCCAGAAAAGCTTCGCGCTGGCGCAATTCCGGATATAGCAACAACGTTTGCTGATGGATGAGTACCACATTGTGTTCTTTGCGGTAGGCGTCGCTGAACCAGGCAAACTCAGCCCGTTGCGGGGTATAAGAGGCAGCAAACAGCAGGTCAACCTGACCTTGCTGCAGCATCTGCATGGCGCGTTTTTCCGGCACAAACTGCAGTTGCAGCCGGCTGCTGACTTGCGATAACAGCTGCCGGATCAGCTCGATATCCCGGCCTTTCACCGTCTCGTCAGTCACTTCAACATAAGGCCGCCAACTGGCGTTGTAAGCCATCCGCAGTGCAGCCGGGCATTCGGCAGCAAATGCAGCGGGCACCAACCAGCAACAGAACAGCGGCCACCACAGACGCATCGGTTTTTTCCATCAGACTGAGAAAATCTGACTATAGCGCAAATTCTGCAATGACGGCCAACGGCCAGTTAACGCGGCAACACCGCCTGCATCCGGTCAAAAGCGGCAGCAAGATCGGCGATTAAATCTGCCGGGTCTTCCAGACCAATATGTAAGCGGATCAAAGGCCCCTGATAAGGCCATGTCGTCACAGAGCGTAATGCCTGCACATCGAGGTTGGCCAGCACCAGACTTTCATAACCGCCCCAGGAAAAACCCATCTTAAAATGCTGCATGCCTTCGACAAAGGCTGTGACTGCCGCCAAATCGCCTTGTTTCAACACAAAAGAAAACAGGCCGTTACTGCCGGAGAAATCCCGTTTAAACAGCGCATGGCCGGGATGCTGCGGCAGCGCCGGATGTAAAATCGTGGCGACTTCCGGCCGCTGTGCCAGCCACTCCACCACCTGCTGTGTATTGCGTTCATGTTGTGCCAGCCGCACGCCTAATGTCCGCAGGCCGCGTGCAGCCAGATAAACATCATCGGCCGAGGCACAATACCCCAGCAAATAACTGTGCTCGCGTAGCTGTGGCCAGTGTTTGGCATTAGCGCTGGCGGTGCCGAGCATCACATCAGAATGGCCGCAAATGTATTTAGTCGCCGCCTGAATCGAGATATCCACACCCATAACAAATGGCTGACATAAAATCGGCGAGGCCCAGGTGTTGTCGAGGATGGTGACAATGTTATGCGCTTTGGCCACAGCACAAATGGCCGGCACGTCCTGTACTTCCATGGTCAGAGAACAAGGCGACTCCAGATAAATCACCCTGGTGTTGGGGCGGATCAATGCGGCGATGCCAGCGCCAATCAAAGGGTCGTAATAAGTAGTTTCAATGCCCAGCGGTTTTAACACTTTGTCGCACAAAGCGCGGGTGGGCTCATAGGCCGCATCAACCATCAGCAGATGGTCACCGGTTTTAAGAAATGCCAATAATGCCCCGCTTATTGCCGCAGCGCCGCTTGGATACAAAGCGCAGCCAGCACCACCTTCTAAGGCACAGACCGCGTCGCTGAAGGCAAAATGCGTCTGAGTGCCGCGCCGGCCATAATAAGGCACCTGCTCGCCGCGATGGCGCACTGCATGTTTCATCTCGGCCATACTGTCGAACACTACGGTCGAGGCCCGCACCACCGGCACGTTGACACTGTAACCGGCCCATTTGCGGGCTCGACCGGCATGCACAATCCGCGTTGCAACTTTCATTTTATCACCTTTAGACATCTGGATGGCTTATCTTAAAGGAAGGCCGGTCCGGTTGACCAGCACAATTCCCGGCTTTAACCAGCCATCGCGACAAATTTGCCGGGCCTGTCGCGCTCAGCATACACTGAATATATCTAGCTGATCTGAACGAGAACCTCTGTATGCGCTGGTTGCTTTGCTGTTGCCTGCTGCCATTTTTAGCCACAGCCAGACCATCTGTTCTGTTCGTTAATCCATCGTTGATTTCCGACCCTTTTTTTATGCAGGTCGAAGCGGTCGCCCGTGTCGCGGCAGAGCAGCTGGATTTGGATCTGACCATTATCAATGGCGATGCAAACCGGTTGTTACAACAGCAAAAACTGACGGAATACCTGCAAAAGCATCAACCCGATTATGCCATAGTCCAACCTTATACCAGCGCCGGTGCCCAGCTGATGGAGCTGCTGGCGAAGTATCCGGTCAAATTTATCACGCTGGAACACATGTGGCAGCCGGAAGAAGTACCTAAGGTCGGCCGGCCCGGCGAGCGTTACCCGAACTGGCTGGCTGAACTCTATTTCGATAATGTGCTGGCGAGCCAGCAAATGACGCTGGCATTACTGCAGGCCTGCCCCAGTGCCGATCAGCTGATTGGCATTAACGGCATGATCAACTATGAAACCGACCGGCGCGCCGAAGGTGTGTATCAGGCGATGCGCCAGCGTGGTGGCACTGTGCATCAGATTGTCAGCGGCAAATGGGAGCGGCAGCTCGCCGCCGAACAAAGCCGCCAGCTGCTGCGGCGTTATCCGGACAGCCGGTTGATTTGGGCCGCCTCCGACTGGATGGCGCTGGGAGTACTGGAAAGTCTCGGGCCTGCAGCCAGTCAATATTGTGTTGGCGGTTTTGATTGGATCCCGGAAGCGCAAAAAGCCATAGCCCAGGGGCAGCTGAAAGCATCTGCCGGCGGCCACTTCACGATGGCAGCTTTTGCGCTGGTGCTGATTTATGACCATGCCCATGGTGCCTTACCGCAGCCATTGCCTGATGTGCCTTTGTTGCAGCTGGATATCCTGACCCGGCAAAACCTGGCCGATTATCAGCCGCTGTTGCGGGCGGGTCAGTGGCGGCACATTGATTTTCGCCGCTTCAGTCTGCATCACAATCCGGCGCAGCCACACTACAACTTTTCCGTGCAGACTGCGCTAAAACAGCTAAAGGCCCGTAACAAAGCGCAGTAATCAGCTGGCGCCCTTGGCGGGCGCCGGCATCACTGTATAATGCCGGTCCATTACCGGCACCTTTTCAGCAGGTCCTGAATGAAATACAAAGACTTACGAGACTTCATCGCGCAACTGGAACAACGCGGCCTGTTGCATCGCATCAGCGCCGAAATCGATCCGGTGCTGGAGATGACCGAAATCGCTGATCGCACGCTGCGTGCCGGCGGCCCTGCCTTATTATTCGAAAATCCAAAAGGTTACGACATTCCGGTGCTGGCGAATTTGTTCGGCACCCCTGAGCGCGTCGCGCTCGGCATGGGCCAGACCGAAGTGTCGGCGCTGAGGGAAGTCGGCAAACTGCTGGCATTTTTAAAAGAACCTGAGCCACCAAAAGGCTTAAAAGATGCCTTCAGCAAACTGCCGATTTTTAAGCAGGTGCTGAATATGTCACCGAAAGATGTGCGTAAAGCGCCTTGTCAGCAAGTGGTGAAAAGCGGTGATGACGTCGATTTAACTAAATTGCCAGTGATGACCTGCTGGCCGGGCGACGCCGCGCCTTTAATCACCTGGGGGCTTACTGTCACCCGCGGTCCGCATAAAGAGCGGCAGAACCTCGGTATTTACCGCCAGCAGGTGCTGGGTAAAAACAAAGTCATTATGCGCTGGTTGTCACACCGCGGCGGCGCGCTGGATTTTCTCGAGTGGCAAAAAGCCCATCCGGGCCAGCGTTTTCCGGTTTCTGTTGCTTTAGGTGCTGATCCGGCGACTATCTTAGGTGCAGTCACCCCGGTGCCGGATTCTTTATCAGAATACGCCTTTGCCGGTTTGCTGCGCGGTGATAACACCGAAGTGGTCAAATGTATCAGCAATGATTTGCAGGTGCCGGCCAGCGCCGAGTTTGTGCTGGAAGGTTATCTGGAACCCGGTGAAATGGCGCCTGAAGGCCCTTATGGCGACCACACCGGTTATTACAACGAAATCGATTCGTTCCCGGTCTTTACCGTCACCCATATCACGCACCGCGAACAACCGATTTATCACAGTACTTACACCGGCCGGCCACCGGATGAACCGGCAATTTTGGGTGTGGCGCTGAACGAAGTGTTTATCCCACTGCTGCAAAAGCAATTCCCGGAGATCGTTGATTTTTATCTGCCACCGGAAGGTTGTTCTTACCGTCTGGCCGTCGTCACGATGAAAAAACAGTACCCCGGCCATGCCAAACGCGTGATGATGGGCGTCTGGTCGTTTTTACGTCAGTTTATGTATACCAAGTTTGTCATCGTCTGTGACGATGACATCAATGCCCGCGACTGGCAGGATGTGATTTGGGCCATTAC
>CBFGPY010000038.1:0-10265 GCA_965650755.1 uncultured Chromatiaceae bacterium
AGTATTGAAGTGCGCGAGCGGCTCGACGGCATCCGGCATTTACTGCCCAAGGACGTCGAACGCGTATTAGTGTTCCAGTTTAATACCAACGACATGCCGATTTTCCAGGTCCGCATCTCGAGCGAACGCGATTTATCGATGGCGTACGACTTACTGGAGCGCCAGGTCAAACGTCCGCTCGAGCGGGTGCAGGGCGTGTCGAAAGTCGAGCTTTACGGTGTGGATAAACGTCAGGTCACGATCCGGCTGTTACCCGAACGGCTGCGCGCTATGCAATTAGATGCTGCGCTGTTGCTGCAAACCTTAAGTCAGCAAAACTTTGCCATGACGGCTGGCGAAATCAGAAGCAAAGACGAAAGTATTCTGGTCAAACCTATTGGCGAATTTGAATCGCTGGATCAAATCAAACAACTGGCGATTGGCCGCGGTCTGCAACTGGGTGACGTGGCGGAAATTAAACTGGAACTGCCAAAACGGGTGGAAGGCCGCCGGCTGGACCAACGTTATGCCGTTGGCATGAACGTCTATAAAGAATCCAATGCCAATCTGGTCGAAGTGTCGCGCGCGGCGATGAAAGTCATTGATCAGGCAGGCAAAGACCCGGCGTTTAATGGCATTAACATATACGTGATGGACGACACTGCCAAAGGTGTCACCGACAGTCTGTCTAACCTGCTGAGTTCCGGCGTCACCGGTGCTTTACTGGCCTTTGGCGTACTGTTTATCTTTTTACGGCATTTCCCGACCACTATTCTGGTGGTGTTGTCAGTGCCGGTGTCAATTAGCATCACACTTGGCATGATGTATTTCCTCGATTACAGCCTGAACGTGCTGAGTATGATGGGCCTGATGTTGGCAGTCGGGATGTTGGTGGATAACTCGGTCGTGGTGGTCGAGAGTATTTTCCGCGAGCGGGCACTGGATGGTGATGTACGCCGGGCTACTGAGCGCGGGGTCTATCGGGTCAGTCTGGCGGTACTGGCCGGTACTGCGACTACTGCTATCGTGTTTTTGCCTAATATCATCGGCCAGAAAGTGGATGTGACAGTGTTCCTTGAGCACGTCGCTATTGCCATCACTATAGCGCTGGCGGTGTCGTTGTTAATGGCGCTGACGTTAATTCCATTGCTGTCGACCCGGATTAAAAGCATCACTGGGGCGGAACACGCGGCGCCATCGAAGTTGGATAAATTCTATGGCCGTACGCTGCGCTGGACTATGGCGCACCCGCGTTGGTCAACTTTTATTGCTTTTATGCTGCTGTTTAGTATCGCCATTCCAATGCAGTTTATCTCCGGCGGCGATGACAATGAAGGCGATACCAACCGGTTGTTCCTGAACTACAACATTCAGTCGAATTACGCGTTAGCGGAAGTCGAACAGGAAGTCAGCCGGATGGAATCTTATCTGTATGCGAATAAAGAGAAATTCTATATCGATTCGGTGTACAGCTATTACACACCGGGTTTTGCTGTGTCGACCATTATGTTTATCGACAAGCTGCCAGTGCCATTACAGCAGGTCAAGGACGCTATCCGCAAAGACTGGCCGGTATTAGTGCGTGGCAAGCCACAATTTGGCTGGGGCGATGCCGGCGGCGGTATGCAGTTACATCTGCTTGGCCCTTCCACTGAGCAGCTGACTAAGCTTTCACAAGATTTGGTGCCGGTACTGAGTCAAATCAAAGGGCTGGAAGATGTGCGCTCAGAAGTGCAGGGCGGGCAAAAAGAGTTGCAGATCCGCTTAAAACATGACGAATTGCAGCGTCAGGGTTTAAGTGCGCAAAACGTGGCGCAGGCGATAAGTTTGGCGCTGCGGGGCAATAACTTGCGGACATTCCGTACGCTGGACCAGGGCGAAGTGCAGTTGCGCGTACTGTATGACGAAAAAGTCGGCCATTCGCAGCAGGAACTGGAGTCTATTCCGGTCAAACAACAGGGCACTGAAGTGGTGCGACTGGCGCAAGTGGCAACCTTGACGGTCAGCGATCGGCTGGGGGAGATCCGCCGCTTTAACCGCCAGACTGGCCTTGCCATTGGCATGAATCTCAATAAAGAACTGAAAATGGACGACGCCCGGGACCAGATCAAAAAAGTGATGGAACAACTGCAGCTGCCACCGGGTTACAGCTGGTCGTTTGAAGGCAGTTTCCAATATCAGGATGAAGCGCAAGGTATTATGCAGACCAATATGTTGCTGGCGGTCTGTATGATTTATCTGGTGATGGCGGCGCTGTTTGAAAGTTTGTTATTGCCAACAGCAGTTATCGGTTCTTTGTTGTTTTCGATGGTCGGCGTGTTCTGGGCTTTCCTGTTTACCGGCACGACAATGGGCATCATGGGTATGATTGGCATGCTGGTGCTGATGGGCATTGTGGTGAATAACGGCATCGTGCTGGTCGACCGAATCAACCAGATGCGGGAAGAAACACCGGATGCCGAATTAGTGCCGCTGATTGTCGAAGCCTGTGAGGCGCGGCTGCGGCCCATTCTGATGACGGTGTCCACCACTGTACTTGGCTTATTACCACTGGCCTTCGGTGATGCGACCATTGGCGGCGGCGGGCCTGGTTATGCGCCGATGGCGATTGCCATTATTGGTGGCCTGGTGTTTTCGACTTTGACCAGTTTGCTGTTGGTACCGCTGACCTACTGGGGCCTGGTGCGGATGGGCGTCAGTTGGGGCCGGTTTAACAGTACAGCGCGCAAGCGCGCCGATCGCTGGTTAGCGCGACCCATTAAATCAAACAGCTAAATCAAATAGTTAAGGGCTTGTCAGTGCTCTGAATGGCAACAAAAGACCAGGCCGGCGCAGATTTTTCTTGCTGCCGGCCTTCTGCTTGCCTACAATGCGCGCTTCCTGACTTGGGGGAGTAATCGCCATAAGCGCCATGCTTATGGGCTGTCGTCAACATACTTGTGCCAACGCACATGGCGGCAGCGGGACTTGCAACAGCAATGTTCTGATGAGACCTGAGACAGCGTCGTGGCCCAATGCGGGAGCCACTGCGTTGTCTTTGGCCAATCCCGCTGAGTACTCCCATGGACGCTTTTATTTCTTCTTTCACCGGTGTGGCTATTGCCGAAATCGGTGACAAAACCCAATTACTCTCTTTGTTTCTGGCGGCGCGTTTTCGTCAGCGCGGTGCTATCGTGGCCGGCATTTTAGTTGCGACGCTGCTTAATCATGCCGCCTCAGCCTGGTTTGGTGCCTGGGTGGCGCAGTTTATCCCGGCGGGTTGGCACGCCTGGTTATTGGGTGGTTCTTTTATCGCTGTCGCGCTGTGGTTACTGATTCCGGATAAAGATGACAGCGAAGAAAATGCCATGCTGAAATACGGTGCTTTTGCTGCCAGCACTGTGCTGTTTTTCCTTGCCGAGATAGGCGACAAAACCCAAATTGCGACAGTGATTCTGGCCGCCACCTATGATGCAACAACCTGGGTCATTGTCGGCACCACGCTTGGCATGCTGGCAGCTAACGTGCCTGTGGTGTATTTCGGCAAGTATATTCTCGAAGTGGTACCACTGGATTGGGCGCGCCGCGTTGCCTGCGGCGTTTTTATGCTGTTAGGTGTGCTGACCATCGCTAAAGGGATGGCCTGGATTTAAAACCTCAGGCTGAGTTCTACACCAGCAAACCACTGACCATCTTCTGGCTGGCCATGGACCCATGGGTCCAGCGCCGCCAGATATTCCTGCTCATAGCTGCGTAAATAACGGTAGCGACCAAAAGCACGCAAAGACAAGTTGTTCAGTTCGATGCCAGCCCCGACGCCGGCAAACCAGTCAATAGGCCCCATTTTTTCATAATGACCACCCCAACGGTCATAATAATCCCGCTCTTCTTCATCGAATATCAACTCATCCAGCGCCACGCCGACTTCACCATACAGACTGATTCGGTCAAAAGTGCCAAAGCGCACTGACGTATCAAGATTGAGAAATTCAAGTTCGGGCCGGTAAGTGGAACCTGGTGGATACTTATCGCTGTAGTAGGATGCGAGGCCCACCGCCAGCTGGAAATGCGCGTCGGGCTGGAAGACTGCGCCGAGCGTGGTAATTTGGCCTTTGTCATTAGCTTCGTAACTTAGATAAGGCGACACCCAACCAACATCAGGTTCATCGATATAAACCAGGGTTTGCGCCTGTAATTTTGTGGACACAGATAAAGCAATAACAGTGAGAGCAAAAGCGGAACGATGAAACAGACGCATGGCAGACCCCAGAAATAGACAGTGACAGCACCAATCTAGGGAGCAAAGAATTAATAGTGGCTTAACATCAGGAGCGTTGCTGTAGCAGAAATCAAACCAGCGTGAGCAATCCAGCACGACGCTGAAAACATGTTAGCTGCAGCAGCACAATGCCTTGCAGACAAGTCGCAATCAGCCCAATACTTGAGTATAATGCTCAACCTTTTTTGCCGCTCATGAGACATCGCTATGACCAGCACCACAGTACCCTCCCGAAAATCCGCGCCGGTCGAGCGTATGTCCGCAGAATGCGGCCTGTTTTCCTACCCCAAATACCGCGGTGACAACTTTAAACCTGCACCATTTTTACCGATGAGCAAAGCCGAAATGGCCAAGCTCGGCTGGGATTGCTGTGACATTATTCTGGTGGTTGGTGATGCTTATGTCGACCACCCGAGTTTTGGTATGGCCGTGGTCGGGCGGATGCTGGAAAGCCAGGGTTTTCGGGTTGGTATCATTGCGCAGCCGGACTGGAACAGCAAAGACGATTTTATGCGTCTGGGTAAACCGAAGCTGTTTTTCGGCGTGTCGGCCGGCAACATGGATTCGATGATCAACCGTTACACCGCCGACAAAAAGCTGCGCCATGACGATGCTTACACCCCTGGCAACGAAGGCGGCAAACGACCTGACCGCGCGGTCATTGTGTATTCACAGCGCTGTAAAGAAGCCTTTAAAGAGGTGCCGGTGATTATCGGCGGTATTGAAGCCAGTCTGCGCCGGATTGCGCATTATGATTACTGGCAGGAAAAAGTCCGCCGCTCCATTATTTTTGACGCGAAAGCTGAATTACTGATTTATGGCAACGCCGAGCGTCCGCTGGTGGAAGTGGCGCACCGGCTGGCCGCTGGTGAGCCTATCAGCAACTTACAGGATATCCGTGGCACTGCGGTGATCCGCAAAGAGCCCTTGCCAGAGTGGCGCGGTGTGGATTCGACCGCTATCGATAAAGTCGGCAAAATTGACCCTATTCCAAATCCTTATGGTGCGGATGACGTCGGTTGCAGCAGCTATTCCGAATTCGCCCAGGCCGGTATCGATTTGTCCAAGCCGGCAGAAGTCGAAGCCAAACCGATTTTAGTGCAACCGCCGCGGCAGAAACCCTGGGAAAAAACTTATGTGAAGTTGCCGGCCTTTGAGCAGGTCAGCGTCAACAAGCCGTTGTATGCGCACGCCTCGCGTATTTTGCACCAGGAAACTAACCCGGGTTGTGCCCGCGCTATTATGCAGCGTCATGGCGACCGCTCGGTTTGGCTCAATCCGCCAGCGTTTCCATTAACAACCGAAGAAATGGATGGCGTGTTTGGTCTGCCTTATCAGCGGGTACCGCATCCGGTGTATGGCAAAGCCAAAATTCCGGCCTATGACATGATCAAAACCTCGGTCAATATTATGCGTGGTTGTTTTGGCGGCTGTTCATTCTGTTCAATTACCGAACATGAAGGCCGGATTATTCAAAGCCGCTCGAAAGAATCGATTTTGCGCGAAATCGAAGAAATTCGCGACAAAGTGCCCGGTTTTACCGGTGTGATCTCCGATTTAGGTGGCCCGACCGCGAACATGTACCGGCTGCGTTGTAAAAATCCAAAAGCCGAACAAACCTGCCGCCGGCCGTCTTGTGTTTATCCGACCATTTGTGAACACATGGACACCGATCAAAGCCCGACCGTCGATTTGTACCGCTCAGCGCGCAAACTGCCTGGCGTGAAAAAAGTGCTGGTTGCCTCCGGAGTGCGCTATGACCTCGCGGTAGAAGATCCGAATTACGTCCGTGAGCTGGTGCAGCACCATGTCGGTGGTTATTTAAAAATTGCACCTGAGCATACCGAAGAAGGCCCATTGTCAAAGATGATGAAGCCTGGCATGGGCGCTTACGATAAATTTAAGGCGATGTTCGACAAATACAGTCGCGAAGCAGGCAAAGAGCAGTACCTGATCCCGTATTTTATTTCGGCGCATCCCGGCACCACGGATCTCGACATGGTCAATCTGGCGCTGTGGCTAAAAGAGCGTGATTTCCGCCTTGACCAGGTACAAAACTTCTATCCAAGCCCGATGGCCAATGCCACGACGATTTATCATACCGAATTAAATTCACTGAAGAATTTAAAAGGGAACACCGAGAAAGTCGCGGTTGCCAAAGGCGAGCGGCAACGCCGGCTGCACAAAGCACTGCTGCGTTATCATGATCCGGCCGGCTGGCCGATGATCCGCGAAGCGCTGCAAAAAATGGGGCTTAGCAAACTTATTGGCAAAGGCAAAGGTTGTCTGGTACCGGAAGAGACCCGTGACGAGAAAAATCTCAAACCTAAAGCCGGTGGTAAAATTGCCGTGACTAAGCATACCGGCATGAATCCGGTGAAAGAGGCGCTGATCCGCAAACAGCAGCAGACCTCGAAATCGTCCGGTCAGGCGTCTTATAAAAAAGGCAAAGGCTAAGTTCTGTTGCAGGAAGCTGTTGCATGACCGATTGTTTAGTAACGCCGAGGTTAAAGCTGCGGCGTTTTACTGCCGAAGATGCCCCGGCGATGTTCCGGCTTGGCAGCGACCCGGTTGTGATGCGATATATCGGTTCGCCGCCGATGCAAACAATAGCCGAAGCGCTGGTTTATCTGCAGAGTCATCCACTGGCGGATTACCAACGCACCGGTTTTGGTCGGCTGGCGATGGTGTGGCCTGCAACTGGCGAAATTATTGGTTTTTGCGGCCTCAAATGGGTCGATGAAATAAACGGCTTTGATTTAGGTTACCGGTTGCTGCCACCGTATTGGGGGCAGGGACTGGCCGTTGAAGCCGCAAATGCGGTGCTTGCCGACGCCCGCAAAGGTTCAGTCTGTTGTCCGCACGGCCTGCAACAAAACCAAATCTTTGGCCTGGTTCATCCGGACAACCAGGGCTCAATTCGAGTGCTGGAAAAACTCGGTTTTGTTTATCAACAGGATATTTTGTTCAGTTTACTGCTGGATCTGCCGGTGCGTCAGTACGGTCTGACGCTTGACTCTGTTACCATACCTTCAGCTTTTTCAACAAATTCAGGTGCATAGATGCGCTGGTCGATAGAACAAATCCCCTTGCGTTACCGGGCGCTGGCCGCTGGTGTCTGCGCTTATCTGTTGTGGCCATTTGCGCATGCGCCGCAGTGGCAATGGCAGGCCTTATGGCAATCAGAAGCTGAAACAGCCACGGCGCTGGCGCCTTTAATGTCGTTTTATACCAAATATGGCGAAGCGGCATTACCAGCGCTAAACGCGCAGCTGGAGCTGAATAAGTTACGCGATTTGGAGCTTGCGCTTATCGCCGACAATGCTGAATTCAGTGATCAGAGCCGCGACGAGAATTGGGCGGAAGCCACTGAGTTTATGATTGCGCACGTCGCCCAGAATGTGGGTGCGAATGAACTGCGTATCTACGACAGCGAATGCCGCAACAATTTATGCCGGATTGAACTGGCGGCGCCAAATGGTCTGAACGCGGAGTTTCGTGCGCTGGTGTTGAAATATGCGGCGACATTAAAAGCCGGCGATCTGGAATTCCACGATCTGAAAGAAGGCAAAGACCGCATCATGCTGGAACTGAAATCAGATAAACGCCTGCAATATGGTTATTTCGAAGAGCGGGCGCTGAAACCCGCCGCCCGTGAACAATGGTTAGCAGAGGTAAAAGCATGGCTTGGCACCCAACAACCCCACAAAAAGTAGCAGCCGGATATTTTGTCGCCGGGTTTTGCGCCGTCGCACTGCTGGATACTGCGGTGACACTGCTGCTGCCAAAACCGGCTATTTTGGCGCCGCAGCCTGCTTTAAGTAAAACGATGCAACAACAGGATGTGACGCTCAAGGCCTGGAGCAACGCTGCTGAACGACTGGAAGAGAAGCGTAAACTGGCCAGATTGTAAGTCCTCACTGAAACTTGACCGACGGCACTGGCTGTGGCAATGATTGCAACAAATGCAATTGGTTGGGGGCAGACTACATGAAGTCAATCACAACGTTCTTAGGTTATCTTGCTAGCTTTTTGGCCGGCGCGGCTGTGGTTGGGGTCCCTGGTTATTTGCTGTTGGTACATTTTATTTTATTGCAGCCACTGAGCGAGATGAGCCTGATAAAGGCGGAAATACAATTATTAAAAAGCACGGGGCTGCAGCTTGAACCACAGTTTTTAAGTATGCGTAAAGTGCATTGTATGGTGCTGCGCGGTTCGTTGGAAAACTTGCAGGAGATTAACCAGTGGCAATTGCCACCACACCGTTTTGAGCGTGACATCCAGATGAAACAAGACGCGGAAGAGACGCTGCGTCTACTGAAAGACAGCAGTTATTGTGAGCCTTTGGAGTATCAGCGCTATCTCGAAACTATGAAAAGGCTCAATCTTCCTCCACTGTGATTCTGAGCCCGAGTATCACTGCTACCCTATTTTAAAGCTGTGCATCGCCAGATTGCCGAGCGTAAATTCCTGATTAAACCACTGTAGTTGTTCTGTTTTATCCGCAGCTCCAAGCAGATAAAACAACGGCAGAAAATGGTCCGGATGCGGCACTGCCAGCGCTGCTAACTCGCCCCAACTGCGGTAGTCGGCAAGCTGTTGCCAGTCTCTGCTATCGATACAGGCCTGTGCCTTCTGTAAGAATTGCAACGCCCAAAGCGGCGGCGGGCCGTCGCTCCAGTCCAACAACCTTAAGTTGTGCACAATATTACCGGATGCCATGATAAGCACGCCTTCTTGCCGTAATGCCGCCAGTTTTTTGCCAAGCGCTAAATGCCAGGCCGCATCTTTACGACTGTCGATGGACAGCTGCACCACAGGCACATCGGCCGCCGGAAATGCATGGCAGAGCACTGACCAGGCACCATGGTCAAAACCCCACTGACTGTCAGCGACAGCACCATCGTCGGCTAATAACTCCAACAGCAGCGCAGCCAGAGCCGCTGAACCTGGTGCTGGGTATTGCTGCTGATATAACTCAGGCGGAAAACCGCCAAAATCATGAATAGTGCGGGGATTTGGGTCTGTCAGTACCCGCAATCCGGGTTTATCCCAATGTGCTGAGATCATCAAAATGGCTTTTGGCTTGAGCGCCGCGACCTGCTGACGCCACTCAGCAGTCCAGCGGTTGGATCCCAGCGCATTCATCGGGCTACCGTGACCGATAAAAAGCATTGGCATGATTGCAGACATAAAACGCTCCAATTAAGCAAGAACTCGCAGCATAAAGCCGGTGCTATAGATAAAAAAGTGCATTAAAAGCCTTGAACACTTGCAGGAAATAGAAAAAAACGCCGGCAGATGCCGGCGTTTTCTAAAGACTCTCAGAACTTACTTAACGTTTTTCGAAATAAAAAGGCAGGCGCTGTTGTTGCTGCCCATTTAGTTCATTCATCGATTCGGCATCGAACAAGCGGCCATTGACCATGGTGTATTGCACCCGGTCACTCTGGCGGATGTCCGCCAGCGGGTTGCCGTCGATCACAATCAGGTCAGCCAATTTGCCGGCTTCAACCGAGCCGAGCTGATGGTCCATGCCAAAGGTTTTCGCCGGGTTGATAGTCGCGGTTTTCAATGCCTGCAATGGGCTCATGCCGCCCTGGGCGAACATCCAAATTTCCCAGTGTGCGCCTAAGCTTTCACGCTGACCATGTGCACCAATGTTAGTGATCACGCCTTCGTCATTCAGTTCCTTTGCCATTTTTGCAATGCTGAAATGGTTGTAGTGTGAGTCAGGTGCGGTAGGGCGGCGCATACTACGTGGACGTAATTCGTCCATCGGCACATATTTTGACAAGCGCGGGTGTTTCCATACTTCGGTTTTGTCATACCAATAGTTTTCGCCCCAGATGCCGCCATAAGCCACCACCAGCGTCGGGGTGTAGGCAGTTTTAGTCGCACGCCACAGCTGTTTCACATCGTCATAGAGTTTGGCCGCCGGCAGCGAGTGCTCCAGCGTGGTGTGGCCATCCACGGCCATGCTGAGGTTGTGCTGCAGCAGCGAGCCGCCTTCCGGCACTACCATCAT
>CBFGPY010000039.1:0-10102 GCA_965650755.1 uncultured Chromatiaceae bacterium
CATTCGTTTTAATAATTATGTGGGTTGGCGGGCAACCTCGGTCCTGCTGTTGCACAGAAGACAAACAGAGGCAGCAGCAATGTAGAGGAAAGCAGTAGGTAAATGCAACCAAAAATCGCTGAGCATTGCGCCATTGCGGTTAGCAACAGGTTAGCAATGCCAGACTGCGGGAAGCATGGATACAGCGGGCATCCGGACTGGATTCATTGCCCGGCGACATTATCGTACTGAAACAAAAAAGCAACATTTTTGCGGTTGGCGTAACGCAGCGATGACGACTAAGGTTAGATCCAATGATGATGTCGCGTTCGGCAAGGAGTGAAGCGGTATGCGGTTTGGCTTTTTGCTGGTGTTTTGCCTTTGGCTGCAAATGGCCACAGCGAGCACAGTGGTGACTTTATACGCCTACCATCAGGCGCCGCCTTTTGTCATTAATGCGGATACCGAAACAGGCTTAAATTACGATTTGTTGCGGGCGCTGCAACAGGAATTAGGCGACCAGGTGCAGCTGCAATTGCGGCTGTTAAGCAGACCAGAACTGAATCAGCGGCTTGCAGCACAGTTACCGGTGATCGCGCTCTGGACCAATCCGGCCTGGTTTGCCGCGCAGGAACCGCCTTATTTGTGGTCCGCCACCTTGTTTTCTGACCGCGAAGTCTTTGTGTCTCCGCAACAACACAGCCAAAAAATCCAGCAACTGAGTGATCTGACCGGCAGCCGCATTGGCGCTATCCGCGGTTACAGTTATCCGGGGCTGAATGAACTCTTCGCCGAAGGCAAGGCCCAGCGCATTGATGCAGATTCCGACAAAGAAAATCTGGCGCTGTTACTGGAAAAACAACTGGAACATGTGGTGATCACCCGTTCCAGCTTTTTGTACTATGGCCGCCAGACCCAATATCTCGGCAAGCTGAAAATTACCGGCCAGCCTTATCCGGCGTATCGCCGGCAAATCCTGTTTACCCGTCATTATCAGGATTTATACCCGCAATTTGAGCAGGCGCTGCAACAACTCAGTCAACAAAAATACTGGCTGGACCGGCTGGCATTGTACGGCTTAAAACCGCTTTGACCGCCTTGCTTGCAGCAAGTGCAGTGGCTCAGTAGACTGGCGCCCTGTTTCGAACGGATGGCTTTTTATGCGTTTAGATAAATTTGTCTGTGATTGCACCGGACTGACCCGCAGCCAGGCTGGCAAGCTGATCCGGCAAGGTGAAATTCAGCTCAATGGCACTGTGTGTAAACAACCGGCGCAGCAAATCAAAGACACCGATCTGGTGCTGCTGGATGACGAACCGCTGCAACTGACCGGTCCGCGTTATATTTTGCTGCACAAACCAGCTGGTTATGTCTGTTCGACCGACGACCCGGACCACAACACAGTGTTTGTGCTACTGGACGAACCCAATAGCTACAAGCTGCATACGGTCGGCCGGCTGGATTTGGATACTACGGGATTGTTGCTGATCACCGACGATGGTCAGTGGTCGCATAAAATCAGCAGCCCCAAACATGAATGCGCTAAAACCTATCGTGCCTGGTTGGCTGATCCGGTTGAAGACAGCGCCATCGTTCAGTTTGCCGAAGGCGTGATGCTGCGTGGCGAAAAAACACCGACTAAACCGGCGCAGCTGGAAATAATCAGCCCGACCGAATGTCTGCTGACCATTCACGAAGGCCGTTATCATCAGGTCAAACGCATGTTCGCTGCCCTCGGCAATAAAGTGATACAGCTGCACCGCGAGCGGGTCGGCCCGCTGACGCTGGACGCCAGTCTGGCTGAAGGGGAATATCGCCATCTGACCACCGCAGAAGTTTCTCTATTTAATTGATCTGTTTTAAGTATTTAACCCTGACTAAGCGTCAGGGTTAAATACTTTGCTTGCCTGCCTGTTGTTCCAGCATCATCAGCCCCTGATTTACCCTCGGTACTGACCATCATCTCACCGCTGTGTTGGCATGCCAGTACTTTCTAATTAGAATTTTCTAATATATACTTATATTAAATTTATCTAATGCAAGTTATGGTCGCTATACTGTTCCTGTCGCAGGGAACTGCGGCTGAGGTGTAAGGCAAAACTTCTGGCCGCAATACACGGACAGCGCCAGCGCAACAAACCGGAGGCACTATGCAGATGAAACCACTGATACAGCAGCTGAGCATGTCAGTAACAGCACTTTTCACCACGCTGGTGTTGGCGCTGCAGCCTGTCACTGCCAATGCCACTGAGTGGCTGACTCTGACGCCACAACAGCAGCCGGTCTGGCTGGAATTGCCGGCGTTGGTGGAAGCGGTGGCACAATCGACCATTTCGGCCCAAACCTCGGGCCGCATTATCGAATTACCTTTTGATGTGAATGACTTAGTGCCGCAAGGCGCCGTGGTGGTGCGTTTTACCGATACCGAACAAAAAGCCCGGCTGGCTCAGGCGGAAGCGGCACTGAGTGAAGCGCAGGTGCGGTTTAGCGAGCAGGACAAAGAACTGAAACGGGTACAACAAATCCATCTGCAGGGTCTAGTCGCCAAAGCGGCACTGGATTTGGCGCAGGCGAATTTTAATGCTGCCAAAGCGCGGCAACAGCAGGCCAGCGCCGCCGTCAGCGCCGCCCGCGAGCAGCTGGAACAAACCGTGGTACGCGCGCCGTACAGCGGTATTTTGCAGCAACGGCTGGTGGAGTTGGGCGAACTGGCGACACCGGGTAAACCGTTATTAACCGGCCTGAGCCTCGAGCACTTGCGTTTAAGCGCCCAGCTGCCGCAACAACAGCTTCAGGTGGCGCGGCAAAGCAGCACGGCCGAACTGCAGTTATCTGATGGCAGTGTGCTGAGTTTAGGTGCGCCGGATCTAACCATAGCGCCGCAGGGCAACGCCCAAAGCCATAGTTTTCTGTTACGGCTGAAATTACCGGTCGCCGACTACAGCGCGCAGCAGCTGTATCCGGGCAGCTGGACCAAACTGAAGCTGCAAACCGGCAGTTTGCCACAGTTAGTGATCCCGGCGAGCGCCCTGTTGTGGCGCGGCGAAGTGGCGATGGTCTATCTGCAGCAGCCAACTCAACCCAGCCTGCAGCCGGTACGGGTGCAGAAACTGCGTGACCATCAACAAAATGAACATTACCAAGTGTTATCAGGCTTAAGCGCCGGGCAACAAATCGCACTGGACGCCAAAGCGCTGTTGCAGCAGGTGAGCAGCGCGCAGGAGTCACAATAATGCGGCTCGGCATCTCTGGCCGTTTAGCGGCAGCCTTTAAGCAAAATCAGATCACGCCGCTGTTGGCGCTGGTCAGTTTGTTGCTGGGGCTGTTTGCGGTGCTGGTCACTCCGCGCGAAGAAGAACCGCAGATTGAAGTCACTTTCGCCAACGTCTTTATCGCTTATCCGGGGGCGTCGGCTGCCATGGTCGAGCAACAAGTGGCGGTGCCTGCGGAGAAAATCATCGCTGAAATCGCCGGCGTCAAACATGTGTATTCAGTGTCTGAACCGGGTCGCACTGTATTAACTGTGCAGTTTGAAGTCGGTGAAAAACGCACTGACGCTTTGGTGCGCCTCTATAACGCTTTTTATGCCAAAGCCGACTGGCAACCGGCCGCCGCCAATATTGGCCCTGTGCTGATTAAACCCAAAGGCATCGACGATGTACCGGTGTTTGCCGTCACGCTGTGGAGTAAACAGTGGAGTAAAAACCCGCAACTGGGCCGTGCTGAATTACAGGCCGCCGCCAATCTGCTGGAAGAACAACTGCAACAGGTGCCCGGCAGCCGCGACATTTACACCATAGGTCGTCAGGCGGAGCAGGTCAGTGTACGGTTGGACCCGTCGCGGTTAAGCGCTTATCAGCTGTCTTTACCGCAATTAAGCCAGGCGCTGCAACAAGCCGGTACTGTGCGCAGCAGTCAGGCGATGCTGGCGCCGCAGCAATTAGTGCAGTTGGAAAGCGGCAGCTTTTTAAGCAGTGCTGATGAAGTGGCGCAGCTGGTGGTGGCGGTGCGCAGTGGCGCAAAAGGCGAGTTGTTGCCGGTTTATTTGCGTGATGTCGCCGATATCAGCCGTGGTGTGGCCGAGCCAGATACTTATGTGCAGCATCTGCAGCCGTCGGGTTCCGCTGGCACAGCGCTGAGTTCAGCTGCCGTCACAGTGGTGGTGGCGAAACAACCGGGTTTTAATGCGGTGGAGGTCACTGCCGCCTTGCAGGACAAACTGGCGCAGCTGCAACAAAGTTATTTAAGCCGCGATATCGAACTCAGTATCAGCCGGGATTACGGCGTCACGGCCAAAGACAAAGCCGACACCCTCATTCATAAGCTGATTTTCGCCACGGCTTCAGTTGTGTTACTGGTGGGCCTGGCGCTTGGCAAACGCGAAGCCATAGTGGTTGGGGCTGCAGTGGTGATCACGCTGGCGCTGACCTTATTCGCGTCCTGGGCTTATGGTTTTACATTAAACCGGGTGTCGTTGTTTGCGCTGATTTTCTCGATTGGCATTTTGGTGGACGACGCTATTGTGGTGGTCGAAAACCTGCATAGGCACTGGTTATTGGGTGGCAAACCACTGGCAGAAGCAGTACCGCAGGCCGTCGAAGAAGTCGGCAGCCCGACTATTCTGGCCACTTTCACTGTTATCGCCGCCTTATTACCCATGGCCTTTGTCAGCGGCCTGATGGGGCCTTATATGAGCCCAATTCCGCTGAATGCCAGCATGGGCATGCTGCTGAGTTTATTGGTTGCCTTTATTTTTACACCCTGGTTATTCCTGAAAATGTTCGCGCACCGCACGCCGGCGGCTGGTGCTCATCACGCGCAGGATGAAAAACTGGAGCATATCTTCCGCCGCCTGATGCAACCGATGCTGCGCGCGCGCGCCGGCCGCTCCAACCGGGTGAAACTGCTGGTTGGTTTACTGGCGGCTATCACCATGTCGGTGCTGCTGGTCACCAGTCAGCAAGTGGTGCTGAAAATGCTGCCGTTTGATAACAAATCCGAGTTTCAGGTGGTGGTGGATTTACCCGAAGGCAGCACGCTGGAGCAAACTCAGGCGGTGCTGAATCAGGTGAGTAATGCGCTTTTGACCTTACCTGAAGTCACTCATCTGCAGACTTATGCCGGCACCGCCGCGCCGATGAATTTTAATGGCCTGGTGCGGCAATATTATCTGCGTCAGTTGCCCTGGCAGGGCGATGTGCAGGTCAATCTGCAGGACCGTCATCAACGCGACGAACAAAGCCATGCCATTGCGCTGCGCGTGCGGCCACTTTTAAGCAAGCTTGAACAAAGCACCGGCGCCAGCATCAAGCTGGTGGAAGTGCCGCCAGGGCCGCCGGTGATGGCACCGCTGGTGGCTGAAGTCTATGGCCCGGACTATCCGGCACAGCTTAAGGCTGCCAGTGCATTACAACGGCAGTTTGCTCAAACGCCGCTGCTGGTTGATATCGACAGCACGGTCGAAGCACCGCAGCCGCGCTGGCAGTTAGTGGCCGACCAGCAAAAAGCCGCGTTGCTTGGCGTGTCGGTCGAAGCGATTAACCAGACTTTGCAGATGGCGGTGGCCGGTCAGACCGCGACTTTTGTCCGCGATGATCATAAACGTCAGCTGACACCGGTTGAACTGCAACTGGGCGAAGGTGTATTGGCCAGCTGGACTGCACTGGGACAGTTGCCGGTGGTGAGTCAAACCGGCCAGCTGATTGCGTTGTCGGAACTGACGCGCAAAGTCGAAACTACGCGGGAAAACACGATTTATCGCAAAGACTTACGCCCTGTGGTCTTTGTCACTGCAGATTTAGCTGGCGGCCCGGACAGCCCGTTATACGGCATGCTTGATGTCAAAGCCGCGTTGTCAGAGGAAAAAGCCACGCTGCCGCAACAACTGTTCAGTGTGCCCACAGATACCGACCAAATCAGCATCAAATGGGACGGCGAGTGGCAAATCACCTTCGAGACCTTCCGTGACATGGGCATCGCTTATGGCGTCGGCCTTATCATGATTTACCTGCTGGTGGTGGCGCAGTTTAAATCCTACGGCGTGCCGCTGATGATCATGGCGCCTATTCCGCTGACTATTATCGGCATCATGCCGGGCCATTGGCTGCTCGGTGTGCAGTTCACGGCGACGTCGATGATTGGCATGATTGCGCTGGCTGGCATTATCGTAAGGAACTCGATTTTGCTGGTCGATGCCATTCAGCAACAAACCGCAGCTGGTGTCGCGCTGGAGCAGGCGGTGGTGCACGCCTCGGCGATACGGGCGCGGCCTATTATTCTGACCGCGCTGGCGGCGATGTTAGGCGCGATGTTTATCCTGGACGACCCGATTTTTGGTGGTCTGGCGGTGGCGCTGATCGCCGGATTAGGTGTGTCGACAGTGCTGACGCTGGTGGTGATCCCGGTGGTGTATTACGCCTATCATTATCAGCGCAGTGCACACTGAATCAGAAAAAATCATACTGCATCACCGCAACCCAATGGTTCTCGTAGAACTCGCGGTGATGCAGCTCCCAACCTAACTTTTCGTAAAAAGCCTGCTGATCTTCGGTAAACAGATAAATGGTTTTGAGGTCACGCTGGCGCGCTTCATTCATCACATGCAGCACGACTTTTTTACCTAAACCTTTACCACGTTGCAGCGGGTGAATATAAATGTTGGCAAGCCAGGGGCTTAAATCCTGATTAGTGGTCATATCGGACAACAACAATGACGCAGTGCCGGCTGGCTGGTTGTGCTCATCCAATAACACCCAGGTTTGTGGCAGGCCATCCTGTTGCAGCGATTCACGCAAGTCGGCGGCAAAATCTTCTACGGATTTATGCGGAAACAACGCATGCCACTCGGCAAAATGCCATTCGGCAACGGTTGGGATCAGGTCGGGGCAGGTCGTCAGATTTTGCAGTTGCATCGGGCTTCATGATTCAGTGAATACAGCAGCGACAGTTTATCAGACTTGTTACGCAGATGTGCCCTGTGTACAAACAGACCGGCTTTGACGCAGTTGTTTGCGTCATTGCTGACCGGCTCAATTTGGTAATTCAATACAAAATTGTTATCATTTCGCCTGATTTTCTTACTGTTTTGGCGAAAATATGCACGAAGTGTTGTCGTTATTTCCCAGTCAGGTACTGCGGGTGACCTGGCCTGATGCCGCAGAATTTGCGCCCGGTTTGATTGCTGAAGTGCTGCAACTGCGTCAGCAGTTACCGTCTGCCAGCAAAACCAATGTCGGCGGCTGGCATTCGCCTTCGGTGCTGCAAGAACGGCCGGAACCGGCGATTAGCCGTTTTGTCAGTCAGATCCCGCCACATCTGAGTGTTTGGGCACAGCATTATTTTGCTATTGAGACGCCGCTGGACCCATCCCTGTGGCAATTGGAAGTCTGGGCTAACTGCAACGAAACCGGTCATTTTAATAAAGCGCATGACCATTTCCGCAGTGGTATTGTCGTCAGCGGATTTTATTATCTGCGTTGCGGCGGCGAGGACGTTGGCGGTGAAACTGTGTTTATTAATCAGCAGAGCTGCCCGTTAAATATTCATAGCCCGCTGCCACTGCGCGAGCAGAGCTTTTCAGTCACGCCGCAGGATGGTGATATGTACATTTTCCCAAGCTGGCTGGGACATCGTGTGAATCCTTATCGCGGCAGTGCTACCCGCATCAGTCTGGCGTTTAATGCCTCCCATCCGGCGCTGCAGGTGGTGAAAAAAACTGACAAACCGCGCTTTTCGGCGATCCGCAAAATTTTGCGGAAAATCAGTTAAGCGGCACTCTTTCCCGGCAATTAACCGGAAAATCAGCGTTTTCATCGCGGCCCCTGCACAAAAAATGCGGCAATTCAGGTCCAGACCGGCAACACTATTGTTGCCAACTGCAATGAGGACTAACCAATGCGCCCTGCTTCATTTATTGCCGCCCTGACCACTTTATTCAGCGCCGCCGCTATCCAGGCAGCAGAACCTGCCACAGCGCCGGAATTTATCGATACCTTTGCCAAAATTTTTGGTGAGCACCCGGGCATTAGGAAAGGCCACGCCAAAGGTTTTTGTGTCGCTGGCGACTTTAAAGGCGAAGCTGCAGCGCAGGCGTATAGCAACTCGATGCTATTTAGCGGCGACAGTTACCCGCTGATCGGGCGTTTTTCGATGGCTGGCGGTAATCCGAAAGCTGCTGAAAACAGCCGCTCGCCGCGCGGGCTGGCACTGCAAATCAAACTCAATAACGGTGAGTTGCAGCACTTCGCGCTGCTGTCGACGCCGATGTTTGGTGCTAAAGATCCGGAGTCATTCCTCGGCTTGTTAAAAACCCTCATTCCGGGGCCGGATGGTAAACCAGATCTGGCGAAAGTGGCGGCCTATCGTGCTGCACATCCGGATACGCAGGCGCAGGCGAAATATCTGGCCGACACGGCACCGCCGGCCAGTTATGCCAATACACCTTATTTTGGTTTGCACAGTTTTATGCTGAGCAACAAAACCGGCCAGCAACAGGCCGTGCGCTGGCAGCTGCAACCGGTTGATGGTGTTAAAGGGTTAACTGCCGCCGAAATCGCCGCTAAACCGACGGAATTCCTGCAGCAGCGACTGGCGGAGCGGCTCAAGCAAGGCCCGGTGCAGTTTAAATTAGAGCTGGTATTGGCTGATGCCGGCGATAACTTGCTGGACCCGTCTGTGCAGTGGCCGGCGTCGCGTAACACGCTGCAGGCCGGACTGGTGACGCTGCGCAGTCAGGGTGACAACGCTTGTGACAATATCAATTTTGACCCGAATGTGCTGAGCACCGGCATCAGCCCAAGTGCCGACCCGATTTTGGCGATGCGCTCAGCCGCTTATGCCATTTCTTTTGGTAAGCGTTTGACTGGACACTGATTTTTTATTGGGTCTCAATGCAGTATCAGCCACTGCAATCGTATGCAGTGGTTTTGCACCAAAGCGGTGCTGTTCGGCGCTGCTGTTCTTCGTCTAAGCTGAGGCGGTCTTTCTTTAACGGAGCCGCCGATGGCCATTACATCTTTGCGTACTGCCTTATCTCCTGTTGCTGCCGGCTGTCGCCGCAGATTTCCTGTGTCAGCGCTGGCGGCTGTGTTGTCGGTGTTGTTTTCGGTGTCTTTGTCGGCATGTAATCCGGCGCCGGACGCCACGCAGAGCAAAGCTGAACCTGCAGCCAGCGCGGCGCCGGTAGTTGCCGCGACAACAGCAGTGGCCAGTAAACCCTGGTGGCAGGACGCGGTGTTTTATCAGATTTGGCCGCGTAGTTTTGCCGACAGCAACGGTGATGGCACCGGCGACTTTAACGGCATCGCGCAAAAGTTGCCGTATTTAGCCGATTTAGGCGTCAATGCGTTGTGGCTGACGCCGATGTTTGAAGCACCGAGTTATCACGGCTATGACTTCACCGAGTTTTATCAGGTCGAAAAAGATTATGGCAGCCAGCAGGAATTCAAAGCGCTGATTGATGCCGCTAAAGCCAAAAACATTCGCATTATCCTCGACTTAGTCATTAACCATATCTCAGATCAACACGACTGGTTTAAACGTTCTGCCGCCGGAGAAGCGCCTTACAAAGACTATTTTATCTGGCGCAAAGACCTGCCCACCGACGGCTGGGGCCCGGCCTGGGATGCCAGCAAAACCGACCCCAAAGTGGTCTGGCATTATCACGAAGGCCGCAAAGAATATTATTACGCCGCTTTTGGCGCCTCCCAGCCGGATTTAAACCTGACTCATCCGGATGTTATCGCCGAGATGAAAAAGATGGCGAAATACTGGCTGGATTTGGGCGTCGCCGGTTTTCGTTTAGATGCAGTGCGTTATGCCATTGAAACCGGGCCGGACGGCCAGGCCGATACGGCGGAAACTATTGAATACTGGAAAGATTTCACCCAATACGTCAAATCAGTACAACCTGATGCGATGCTGGTCGGTGAAGCCTGGGCCGATTTACCGGTCGCCGCCAAATATGCCGGCGACGGCAAGGCGCTGGACGCCGGCTTTGATTTTGAATTTGGCTACAAAGTGCTGGAGCTGCTGCAAGGTAACGGCGGCGTCAAAGCAGAATTCGGCACTATGAATAACACTGCCAGCGGCGCTGAACAGTTATTACAAGCTAACTTCAACGCCC
>CBFGPY010000040.1:0-10062 GCA_965650755.1 uncultured Chromatiaceae bacterium
AATCTCGGCGGACTGTTCTGGTTCCAGGTATGACAGCACGATAGTCTGGATCTGCGGGTGTTCGTTGCGGATGATGTTGGCCACCTGCTTGGAGTCCATCCATTTCAGCGAATCCAGACCTTTGGCACCGCCGCCCAGAATGATCTGGTCAATCAGATTCGAGGCTTTTTCTTCACCGAGTGCTGCTGTTAAGGCACGGCGGATAAAGTCTTCGCTCTGGAAGCCGATGGTGCTGAAGTTTTGAATTTGTTCGATAAAGAGCCGGTGCACCGCCGAGATTTTGGCCTGATTCAGGTCTTCAATTGATGCCATCGCCATACCGACTTTTTGCACCTGTTTCGGCTCCAGGTGCTTTAAAATCTGCGCGGCATCTTCTTCCGACAAGCTCAGCAGCAGGATGGCGGCTTTTTCCACGCCATCCAGTTTACCGACGTCAAACGCCGGTTTTTGTGTGGTTTCTACGTTACTCATCTTCAGCCAACCAGTTTTTCACGACCAGAGAGGAAAGTTCAGGCTCATTGGCAACCAGCGCCCGTACCGCTTTTAATAAGTCTTCATCACCATGCAGATCTGGCAGCATTAAGGTGCCATCTGCCGCGAAACCAACAGATTTCGCATCAAATTCTTTACTCAGCAGATCGATGGTGTCGTCGCCAAGATCCACACCACGGGACAGTGACATTTCGTCGTAAGTCTCAGAGGTATCTTCAGGGTAGATCAGTTTCTTCAGCATTGGCCGCACTATCGCCAGGATCAGTACAATAATCACCAGAGCAGCTAAGGCCAGGCGGATCACGCGCATAAACCATTCTTGCTCGTAAATCGGTTGTTCAGCGGTGGTTACCACAGCTTCACGGGTAAAGGGCACTGACACCACTTCGATGGTGTCGCCACGTTGTACATCAAAGCCTACGCCGCCCTGCAATAAACGCCGGATGTTCTGTAGCTCTGCCTGCGAACGTGGTTCTGGTTTGGCTGGCGCTTCGGCAGTGCCTTCACCTAACTTATAATCCACTGCCACTGACACGCTGATGCGGCGGATTACACCGCTTTGTTGGGTGCTGTGGCTGATAGTGGTATCCAGTTCATAGTTACGGGTCACTTCTTTGCTGTTACGACCCGGCACCACCGGCGATTCACCATTATTGGCTTTTTCCGGAATATTCGAATCCAGCGGCGGCTGATTGGATAAAGCACCCGGGATCCCCATGGCCCCGCCGCCAACGCTGTTTTCTTCGGAAGTCATTTCGCTGCGGACCGCAGGTAAATCCGGGTTATAGCGTTTTTGCGTCTGTTCAGTGGCGGTGAAATCCATCTGCAGGTCGACTTGCGCTGTGTAATTGTCCATCCCAAGGATTGGAATTAAGATAGAGTCAATTTTCTGGCGATATTCATCTTCACGCTTTAATTCGATTTCGTATTCACGCCGGGAACGGGCTGAAGCAGCATCCTGCGAGCCACTGTTTAGCAGACGGCCATTCTGGTCGGTCACAGTGACCTTTGACGGCTCCAGCCCCTGCACCGCCGATGCCACTAAATCCACAATGGCATCCACTTCGCTGTCTTTTATGGCTTTGCCACCTTTGGCGGTGATCATCACAGTCGCGGACGGCTGTTTTTCTACCCGGGCAAAAATATTCTCTTTTGGAATAGCCAGCAGCACCCTGGCCCGGGCGACGCTCTGGAATTCTTCGATAGTGCGGGCTAACTGTTGCTCCCGGCTATGTTTTAGCCGTTCCATTTCCAGCCGCTGGCTGACGCCAAAGCCGCTGTCCTGCATCAGGATCTCATCGCCGCTGTTGGTTGCTTTTTCTAAACCGGCCCGATTTAACCCCAGTTTGATGTCCTGGTACTTATCACCAGGTACCAGAATGGTGTTGCCTTCGAGCTTGTATTCGATTTTTTGTGCGTCCAGATGGTCCAGATGGGTAATGAGCTCAGAGGTTTCAAAAGTACCGAGCGGACGCATATCCGGTTCACGGGCCCACATGATGATGAGGATGGCAATCGCGATACAGATAGTCAGTGCAATAATCAGGGCGATTTGCCGGACTATATCCATACCGCCCATAGAGCCAATAAAACCTGACTTCTGCTCAACCGGTGCTGCACTGTCAACCGGCTGGCTAAAGTCGTTAGAGCTTAAAGTTAATTCTGTAGATTCAGCCATTTAGATTGCTCCCATCACACCGGCATCGCCATGACTTCTTTATAGGCTTCGACCAACTTGTTGCGCACCTGCACAGTGGCTTCAAAGGCTACCGATGCTTTTTGCCCTGCTATCATCGCTTGCGCCAGCGACACTTTCGGATCGCCTAATTCAACGGCAGTAGCAAGCTCATTGCTGTTTTTTTGCAAACCGTTGACTGTGTTCAGCGCCTGCTTAAACAGCTGGGAAAAATCACTTTGGCTGGTATTGTCGACCTGAGATGGACCAATCTGCATGTCAGCAGACACATTCCGGGCTTGCCGGGCAAATGCCTGCATTTCCTGATAGAGCCCTGCGCCTTTGATATCCATGATGCTGTCGCCTGTAAAGCTATTGATATAGCTGACTTAAGCACAAGTTATGCCAGTTTATTTTTATTAATAATCAATAGGTTAATTGGCAACTTCACAGTCAAAAAACCGTCACGGCGCAAATAGGATGCGGGCAACGCAATGAGAATGCTGGGTAGTTAGCGACAATGACGGGCAGAAAAAACGGGGTACTGGCAAAGAAATCAAATGCAGCTGCAGAGCAGCAAAAGCGCAGCCATGGCATGCGCTTTTACCGCTCAGCCGGGTTAAAATGACACGATAATGCCGGATTCGCGCATCCGAGCCAGTTTATAGCGTAAAGTCCGCGCACTGATGCCAAGTTTTTCTGCAACATCTTTGCGCCGGTTCGCGCAGGCTTTCATCGTTTCGAGGATCAGACGATGTTCCTGTTCATACACCCCGGACTTAAACACACTGAGCTCCGGATCGTTACTGACCAGCACAGGGTCATTGCGGCTGGTAGTTGCAGCCCCCGACTCCAGCAGAATATCGTCTTCGGTAATGATGGCGTCGGCATGGACAATCAATGCACGTTGGATCACATTGTCCAGCTCGCGCACATTACCCGGCCAATCATGGGAAAACAGTTTACGTTTTGCCGCAGCGTTCAGCTCAGGCACGGCGACGCCCTGCTGCTGGCAATGCCGCTCCATTAAATGTACCGCCAATGGCAGAATATCTTCCGGACGCTCACGTAGTGCCGTCCAAGTCAGTGGGAACACATTCAGCCGGTAAAACAAGTCTTCGCGGAATGTGCCTTGTGCCACTGCCTGACGTAAATCCCGGTTGCTGGTCGCGACGACCCGCACATCCAGCTTGATAGTTTTGCGACTGCCGAGCCGCTCGACTTCCCGCTCCTGCAGCACCCGCAGCAATTTCGCCTGTAGATTCAGATCCATTTCGCTGATTTCATCCAGCAGAATTGTCCCTTGCTGCGCCTGTTCGAACTTGCCGGGACAAGCCGCGATTGCGCCGGTAAAAGCGCCCTTTTCATAGCCAAACAGGGTGGATTCCAACATGTTTTCCGGAATAGCCGCGCAGTTAATAGCCACAAAAGGTCCGTCATGCCGGCCGGACTGCCGGTGGATATAACGCGCCAGTACTTCTTTACCTGAACCGCTCGGCCCTAATACCATGACGTTGGCATCGGATTTTGCCACTTTGGCTGCAAGCTTCACCAGCTGCAGACTGCTGGCCGCGGCCACAATAGGCTCAAACGGAATTTGCTCTTCCGGGCTGACGTAGCGGCTGACCATATTCACCAACACTTCCGGTGAAAAGGGTTTTGCCAGGTAATCTACAGCGCCCAGACGGATAGCTGTCACCGCATCGTTGACAGTGGCGTACGCCGTCATCATCAATACCGGCAACTGCGGATAATTCAGCTTGATTGATTTCAGTAATTCGAGGCCTGAAATAGCGCCCATCTGCACGTCGCTGACCACCAGCCGGATTTTGTGTTGTTTGAGCTGCTGCAGCGCCTGCTCGGCGTTACCGGCCAGGATCACCTCATATTGCGCCAGGCTCAGCGTGTCCGCCAGCGCCTCCTGCAAACCGGCATCGTCTTCTACGACCAGAATTTTAGGCTTCTGCATGACTGGACTCCTTGATTGAGCGTGCACTGCCATGGGCTGTGCTGACAGCTGCCGGACAAACCGGCAGCACTAATTCAAAACGGGCGCCGCCTGCTGTGCCTGACAAGCAACGGGCCAGCCCATTATGTGAAGTGGCCACCGCCTGCACGACAGCCAGACCAAGGCCGGTGCCGTTGCTGCGGGTGGTATAAAAAGGCTCGAAAATTTGCTGACGCAAGTGCTCCGGTACACCCGGGCCTTCGTCTTCGACCGCCAACACCACCTGCCGCTCGTCAGCACTGGCAATAGCAGATAACTGAATACGGGCTCCGGGTCCGGCGTGCTCCAGCGCGTTATGCACCAGATTACTGAGTGCCCCGGCTAAAGCTGTATGATTGCCAAGCACCATCACATCCGGATCCGGCAGTTCGACCACAACAGTGCCCTGCTGCTGTAACACCAAAGGCTCGACTGCAGCAAACACTTCGCTGAGCAATTGCTGCATCGACAGTGGCTGCGCCTGCTGCTCGCGACCGGCCCGGGCAAACAGCAATAAGTCATTGACTTGCTGCTCTAAATCGGTCAACCGGTTTAACAGCTTCTGACTGAATTGCTCACGCGCGGCTGGATCCAGTTTTTGATTGCGTAAATTGCGGGCATACAACAAGGCGCCAGACAGCGGTGTGCGGATTTGATGCGCCAATGACGCCATCATTTTGCCTAAGGAAGATAAACGCTGCAGATGCGACAAGCGGCTTTGTAGCTGCCGGGTTTCGGTCAGATCAGTCAGAACGATTAACTGGCCTGCTAAGGGTTCCAGCGGACTGATAGCCAGCTGCACCCGCCGGCCATCGTGCAGAGACACTTCCAGACCGTCGTCATTGCGCGGGCGGAAACTGCGGTTAATCACATCCAACCAGCGTTGGCCGTGCAAGGGTTCGCCCAGCATCGCCACCGCAACCGGATTGGCCTGCATGACATAACCGCGTTGATCCAGCACCACAATGCCATTTGGCAGCACTTGCAGCAGATGTTGCAGACGTTGCAATTCCTGACGTTCGGCGTCAGCCATCACCACGGGCGCGGCAACGGGCGCCAGTCCGGGCGACACAGCCAAAGGCAGCATCGGCAACGCGGGCGCAGGCGTCTTTTTCAGTACAGCTTGCGGGGAAGTGAGCATAATTTCACCGTCAGGGTTTTGAACACTCCCTGTCTAAGCAGAAATCATGCCATATATATTTGTATTATATTTCAGGTATTTAAATGAAATTTGATTGCCAATTTTTTGGCAGTCAGTCGTTTTCAGCCCCATCTGCTTCGTCGCGCATCAGGTTGTATTTACGCATTTTTTCCACCAGCGTGGTGCGGCGCAGACATAAAATATCGGCTGCCCGCGCCACAATAAAATCATGACGTTCCAACGCCTGATTAATCAGACTGACTTCTAAGTCGGCCAGGAACTGTTTCAAATCTAAGCCGGCATCCGGCAACAGACCAAGCTGATCACCGGCCTGCACCGCAAAGCCATCATCATCCTGACTGTCGTCTTCATCAGCACCGAATTGAAACAATTCATTGATGGCATCACGTTCCAATAATGCTTCCGGATAGTGCGGCACATAGGTTTCGACATCAATATGACGGTATTTTTGCGGCAAATCAGCGACGTCCACCACCTGATTTGGAAACATAATGGTCAGACGCTCCACCAGATTGCCCAGTTCCCGCACATTACCCGGCCAGGGATGCAACTTCAGGCTTTCGATAGCCCGCTCAGTGAACTTAACGCCGGACTGGCCCTGCAGTTCCAGGCGCTGCAACAGTTCGGTTAATAACAGCGGTAAATCGTCGGCCCGCTCTTTCAGCGCCGGCGTATCTATTGGAAATACGTTCAGCCGGTAATATAAATCTTCGCGGAAACGGCCATCTTCAATCATGCCTTCCAGCTGGCGGTGCGTCGCAGCAATGATCCGCACATCGGCGCGGATTGGCTGGCTGCCGCCAACCCGTTCATAGCTGCGCTCCTGCAGTACCCGCAGTAGTTTAACCTGCATCGGCAGTGGCATATCGCCAATTTCATCGAGGAAAATAGTCCCGCCCTGCGCCAGCTCAAAGCGGCCTTTGCGGGTTGAGATTGCGCCGGTAAAGGCGCCTTTTTCGTGGCCGAACAATTCGCTTTCCAATAATTCCGCCGGGATAGCGCCGCAGTTAATCGGCACAAATGGGCCGTCACAACGATGCGACAGTACATGGATATTGCGGGCCACCACTTCTTTACCGGTGCCGGATTCACCGAGGATCAGCACATTGGCGTCAGTCTTGGCAACTTGCTGAATTAAAAACCTCACCTGCTGCATCACCGGGCTGGTGCCGACCATGCCGACAAAGCGGTGTTGCAGGTCATGTTGACGCTGACCGGGCAATAAGCGGTGATATTCCTGACAATCCCGCAGTTGCTGGGTCAGCGACGCGTAGGCAAAAGGTTCGGTCAATAAACCCACGGCATTGGCGTGGCGGAGGAAAGGCTTTAAGGTTTCGCCCAACAACAAAAAGGCGCACGCCGGGTATTGCTGCAGAATTTGTTCATGTTGCTGTGAGGTCAAAGCGCCGAGCAGCACTACTGCTTTTGGATCTGCATTGAGCGTCGTTGTCAGCTGTTCTTCAGTGAGAATGGCATGCGGCTCATGAATGAAACTCAGGATCACGCTCAGGCGCTGCGCCCGGCTATCCTGTTGATCCAAAATAAATAATTGTGGGTTCATATGGTCGAACTGCCAGCTTTTTTCTTATTGTTGCAAAGGCTTGCCGCCCTTGCAAGCAACAAACGCTGGTTTTTTGACACTAGCGTCAAAAAAACAGCGTTGCTGGCAGCAGCTGAACGATTAACTGAGCAATTGCAGCGCCTGTTCCGCCTGGATGCGACCTTGCGCCGCTACAGCAATACCAGCTTGCTCGCGAATTTGCCCCTGCACCCGCTCTGTGCTGGCTTTGGCGTAATCCAGGTCGGCGATACGGCTAATAGCGGCCTGTTCGTTGACGTTTTGATTCGACAGATTACGCGCGGATGCCGACATCGCATTGGCCGTCGCGCCGATGTCGGTGCGTTGATTATCAATCTGTCGGCTGTTGCTCTGTACAGTTTCCAGCGCTTTTGCCACACCGTCTGCACTACGCAGGTCAATGGCAAAAACACCGCCATCAGTCAGTTGTTTGGCCAAATCTGTAGTCTGTAAACTGAACTGACTTTTTTCACCGCCAAGCGCAATACTGCCATCGCGGCTAAATAACTTAGTGCCACCAAACTCGGTATTAGCGATCTGATCCTTAATACCGGCACTGATTGCATCTACTTGTTTTTGCAGCGCGGCTTTGTCATCGGCAGACAAAATGCCACTCCCCGCCTGCGTCGCCAGACGACCGATTTCATTCAGTCCGTCGTTGATCCCCTGCAGCGATTGGTCCGCCAGCGTCGCCAGTGATAAACCATCATAAAGATTCTGTTCCGTCTGACGGGTGCCGCTGTTCTGCGCACTGAGCCGGTTAGCGATTTGCAATCCGGCGACATCGTCAGCAGCAGAGTTAATCCGTTTTGCCGACGCCAGTTGTTTCAGTTTGTCATCATTACTGCGCTGCAGGCGGTCTGATAACAAATCTGAGGCATTAAACTGACCGTTGATATTCATCTTGCGCTCCGGATATTACAAGGCCTGTCTCTGATTGTACGCCCTGTTTGAGCCGACAGGCAAAGCATTCATTGCCTGATTTTTGACCGTGCAGACAGAGAAAAGGTATACCCGACGCTAAGGTGTTTAATCACAAGCATTTTTTAATACTGGAATAAATTATGCTATGGTTCTGACATCAGACGCTGACAACAGACGAAGCCGCGTCGGCAATGCGCGGGCAGGGAGTTGATATGTTTAACGGCAAAAACATCTTTATTACCGGTGGCACCGGCTCATTCGGCCATAAATACACCGAAACGCTGCTTCAGCGTTACAAGCCAAACAAAATCATCATTTACTCCCGTGACGAGCTGAAACAATACGAGATGCAGCAACGCTTTAACGCACCTTGTATGCGCTACATGATCGGCGATGTGCGTGATCAGGAAAGGCTGATCCGCGCCATGCGTGGGGTGGATTTTGTCATTCATGCCGCCGCGCTGAAACAAGTCCCCGCTGCCGAATACAATCCGATGGAATGTATCAAAACCAACATCAATGGCGCCGAGCACGTCATTAATGCCGCGATTGAAAATAACGTCGAAAAAGTCATTGCCCTGTCGACGGACAAAGCTGCCAACCCGGTGAACCTCTATGGCGCAACGAAACTTGCGTCGGACAAATTGTTTATTGCCGCAAACAATATTTCCGGCGGCAGTAAACCACGTTTTTCCGTGGTGCGTTATGGCAACGTCGTGGGCTCCCGTGGTTCTGTAGTACCGTTTTTTGAAAAGCTCCGCGACAGTGGCGCAGATCATATTCCTATCACGCACCCTGAGATGACCAGGTTTTGGATCAGCCTTCAGCAAGGTGTTGATTTTGTTTTGAAAAACTTTGAACGCATGCTCGGTGGCGAAATTTTTGTGCCAAAAATCCCATCTATCCGCATTGTCGATTTAGCCCAAGCCATAGCGCCGGATTTACCACTGAAAGACGTCGGTATCCGCCCGGGCGAAAAACTGCATGAAATGATGTGCCCGGGTGATATGTCCTACAACACCTATGAATACGATGACCACTTTGTCATTGCACCGTCGATTTTGTTTTCCAACCGCAGCAATGATTTTACCATTAACGCGCTGAAAGAACGCGGCCGCAAAGTAGCGCCAGGTACCGAATATGTGTCGGACAAAAACCCCTGGTTTTTAACTGTGGATGAAATCAACCGCTTTAATCAGGATGCGATGGCATGATCCCGTATGGGCGTCAGCAAATTGACGCAAATGATATTGCCGCAGTCGTCGAGACCCTGCAGTCTGACTTTCTGACCCAGGGGCCAAAAGTACCAGCCTTTGAAGACGCAGTCGCGCGCCGCTGTAACGTGAATTTTGCTGTGGCGATGAATAGTGCCACTTCGGCCCTGCACCTGGCCTGTCTCGCACTAGGTGTTGGCCCCGGCGATCTGGTCTGGACCAGCCCAATCAGCTTTGTCGCGTCCGCCAATTGCGCGCGCTACTGCGGGGCTGAAGTTGATTTTGTCGATGTGGATGTCACAACAGGTTTGCTGGATATTCAGGCGCTGCAACAGAAGTTACAGCAGGCCGCTGCCAATAACCGCTTACCTAAAGTGCTGATCCCGGTGCATCTGGCGGGGCACAGCTGTGACATGCAACAAATTGCTGCACTATGCCGTCCGTACGGCATCCGGATTATCGAAGATGCATCACACGCGATTGGCGCTTTGTATCAAGACCGGCCGGTCGGTAGTTGTCAGTACAGCGATATCTGTGTGTTTAGTTTCCATCCGGTTAAAATCATTACCTCGGCTGAAGGCGGCATGGCGCTGTGTAACGATGTGCAGCTGGCAGAGAATTTACGGGCGCTGCGTAGCCATGGCATCACCCGCAATGAAACTGAAATGACAGAGCCAAGCCATGGCCCCTGGTACTATCAGCAGATTGAACTCGGTTATAACTACCGGATGACTGATTTACAGGCGGCGCTGGGTTTAAGTCAGCTTGACCGGCTGGCGCAATTTGTTCACCAGCGCATAGCAGCGACAGAACTCTATCAGACGCTACTCAAAGACCTGCCCGTTGAACTGCCGGCGCCAGCGCGCGACGGCATTTCTGCCTGGCATTTGTATATCATCCGGCTTCAGCAACCACAGTTGCGGCGCCAGGTCTTTGAACAGTTGCGGGCTGCCGGCATTGGCGTCAATGTGCACTACATCCCAATCCACACCCAGCCTTATTACCAGCAGCTTGGCTTTCAGTGGGGCC
>CBFGPY010000041.1:0-10032 GCA_965650755.1 uncultured Chromatiaceae bacterium
CGACTATCTGTGTACCAGCCGCGACTGTGCATCACGCATTTGACTAACAATTAGTGAAATGATGCAGAGCTCTACAATGCGGCGCTTTTACATAGCTGATTTTGTTCAATATTCTTTTGGCATTGGCTTTGCTTACTTGCCAGTACATTCACTCATAAGGACGCATCATGAAAAAAATAGTTCCCCTCATTTGTTCTCTTACCCTGTTAAATGCCTGTGTGGTCCATGTCGGTGCCGACGAGCCCACAAATACCCAAAACCGTCAGCTACAACTCAATGCCAACAACCTGCAACAACTGGTCGCCGAAACTGAAGCCGGTGATCTGCAGATCATTGGCGAAAAAGGCCGCGAACAAATTGAAGTGGAAGCACGCATCCGTTACGACGACATTAGCCAGCTGGAACTGACACTGGAAGCCAAAGGCGATGCTGCGGTGCTGATAGCCCGCAACAAAGAAAATGTTTCTTTTGGCTATGTGAATAATGCATCAGTTGATTTAGTAGTGCGGGTGCCTGAGCGTTTTGCCTTAAAGCTGGAAGATGGCTCCGGCGATACCAGGGTCGAAGGCTTAAAAGGGAACGTGCTGGTCGCTGACGGCTCAGGTAATTTAACCATCTCCGGTGCCAATCAGCTCAATGTTGAAGACGGCTCTGGCGATGTCAGTATCAGTCAGATCGCAGGAAATGCGACAATCGACGACGGTTCCGGCAATCTGCGTGTCACTCAGGTTGGTGGTAACTTAAACCTGACCGATGGTTCGGGTGATGTCGACATTAGTCAGGTTCAGGGCACTGTCACTATTGAAGATGGTTCGGGTGATATCCGTGTCGCTCAGGCCGGCGGCCTGACAGTCGACGACGCAGGGTCAGGTGACTTAAGTTATCAACAAATCTCAGGCCGCATCTCAGTACCTGACGACCATATGCGCGAATGAGATGAGGCAATGCTTCAGTAAACACAACGGGGCTTCGGCCCCGTTAGTTTGTTCACAGTATCCGCTTCAGAACAATGCCGAGAATTTTTCCTGCAGCAGTGGTTTCAGCGCAAAAGTGATGAGCTTGCCGGCCTGCTCCAGAAACGCGATTTGACTGGCATTCCACTGCATGATGCTGCCGACCTGCTCGCAACAAAACACGCCAACTAACTGGCCGTTGTAGCGGATGCCAACATCGAGCAGCGACATAATGTCGTTAGGTTCAAAATAAGCTTCATTAAAACAAGAAGTTGCCGGATGTGTTGCCGCATCTGCAGCATTGATGCCGCCGTCATTGCGCATCGCTTCAAAATAAGGGGCAAAGTCATCTTCATGCAACGCGATCCCCTGATAATGCGCATCTTGGTTACTGTCGTATAAATCCACCGCAATAATTTCGCTGAGCAGCGCATCGGAATACAGCCACAGACTGGCGCGGGAACAATGCAGTTGTTTGGTGATGGTTTCGGTCAGCTGGCGGTAAAAGGCTTCCGCCGTGATCTGTTGATCTTTAAAAGCTTTAATCAGCAGTAACAGCGCTGTTTGGTCGAGCATAATGTCTCCTGCACACAAGCTCCGCTGCCGCTCAGCGGAGTTGTTTCAGTTATAGCTGCAGATAAATTCTTTGTCAGGCAATTTGTCGCAAAGTCAGACCGCCTAATCTATTGCTGTTGCCGATACCACTCCCCCAGAATCAGGCTGGCGGCGACACTGACATTCAGTGATTCAACTTTACCTGTACCGGGTATTTGCAGGGCAATTTCGGCGCTGTTGGCGACAGCTTTCGAGACACCCTGCATTTCTTCACCAAACACCACCACTACTTTTTTCGGCAGCGTACTTTGATATAAAGACACGCCGGCATGGCTCGACGTGGTGATTAAGGTATAACCCGCTTCTTTGCACAGCTTTAATGCAAGTGGCAGATGATCAGTTTGCAACGCTTCAACAAATTCCAGTCCGCCTTCTGCTGTACGTGCCGCAGCGCCAGATTGCAGCGCTTCGGGCGCGGTCAGAATAATACCGCTGACACCAAAATGAGCACAACTGCGCGCGATGGCGCCCAGATTATGCGGATTACCAACGCCATCGAGCGCCAGCAAACAATCCTGTGTTTTTTTGCGGTGTAACGTCAGATAACTGGCAATGGACATGGACTCACGTTTTTTCACCACCAGGATCACGCCGCCATGGTGCTGGCTGCCACTAATTTTTTCCAGTTCAGCATTGTCGACAATGTGATAAGCCCGTTTGTTTGCAGCCAGATATTTCATCACGTCGGCAAAACGCGGCGCATAGTCGGCATGCAGATACATTTTGATCACAGCGTCTGGTCTTTGGCTAAAACAAACCCGGCAGGCGTTTTCACCTAACACCCGGCTTTCATGCTGGCCTTGTTGTTTCAGTTGTGCCGCTGACAACGGCTGGTTCTGACGTAATGGGCTCTGACGCGGCTGGTTCTGCGGCTGGTCGGCCGGTTTATCCGCGCGCGGCTTACCGGCTTTTGCCGCTGTTGAACCACCGGCTGCGCCTTTCCACGGTTTTTGCAATAACGACGACTCGCTGTCACGTGAACGCGGCGGGCGGGCGGAGGAAGCTGGTTTTTTCGGCGGATATGCCACGATGTTGGTCCTGTCACTGACGGGCCTGCAGCCCGGGAAGGTGCTCAGTTTAACGCAAAACGGTGCGGTATCGAAGAAAGACTTGAGTTTGTCATCGGCTGCAGTAAGCTGGCGCCAATTTGCGCCGTTTCGGAATATTTATGCTCAGTTACCGTCACAGTTTTCATGCCGGCAATCATGCCGATGTAGTTAAACATCTGGTAGAAGTCGCTATCCTGATGTATTTAAAGAAAAAAGATAAACCGTTTTGCTATCACGACACTCACGCTGGTGCGGGTTTATATAGTCTGGACAGTACACATGCACAAAAGACCAGTGAATACCAAACTGGTATCGGCAAGCTGTTCAGCTATCAGGCCAGCAATACGGCATTACAGACCTATCTCGAGCTGGTGCGCCAGCTGAATCCGGACGGTCAGCTGCAGTTTTACCCCGGCTCTCCCGGCATCGCCCGGCTGCTGCTGCGCGACGGTGACAGTATCCAGGCGACCGAACTGCATCCGGCCGATTTTCCGTTATTACAAACCCAGTTTGACGGCCGCCGGCACTGCCGCATTGAAAAAATGGACGCTTATGCCGGTCTGCGCGCCATGTTACCGCCACTACACAAACGTGGTCTGGTATTGATTGACCCGCCTTACGAGCTGAAAACTGAATATCAGGATCTGGTCAAAGGTCTGCAGCAAGGCGTACAGCGTTTTCCGCAAGGCACTTTTGCCATCTGGTACCCGGTGATTGAGCGCGCCAGTATTGAAGCGGTGATTGATGCAATTGTCGGCACAGGTATTCGCAATCAACTGCGGATTGAACTTTGCCCGCTGCCAGACAGCAGCGGTTTTGGCATGACCGGCAGCGGCATGCTGGTGATCAATCCACCTTATACGCTCGCCGCTGAAATGAAAGATGCACTGAGCGAGTTAGCGCCCTTGCTGGGGTCTTCGGTGCAATGGACAGTCCGCCAGCTGGTGGAGGAATAATGCGTTTGCGGTTTTTGATTGGACTGATGTTGTTGTGGCTGCCCGGCAAAGCGCTGGCCTTTGGCAGCATCGGCCATCAGCAAGTGTGCAGCCTGGCCTATCAACTGGTAAAAGCTGACACCAGGCAACAGATTGATGCTTTGCTGGCGGTTGGCCCGGAACGACAATTTGCGCAGGGGTGTGTCTGGCCGGATGAAGCGCGGCGTGAACCGGCTTATCAGTTCACGACCCCATTTCACTACCTGAACGTGCCACGCCAGCAACAACAGGTCAAACCGACAGACTGTGCCGCCAAAGGTTGCCTGCTGAGCGCAATTGCACATTATGCCGCCCTGTTAAAACAAAGCGGCACCAGCCGGCAACGGGCCGAAGCATTGTTGTTTTACAGTCATTTTATCGCCGACCTGCACCAGCCGCTGCATGTCAGTTATGCTGACGATCAGGGCGGTAATAAAACCGCAGTTTATTACTTTGGAAAGCCATCAAATCTGCACGGGATCTGGGACACGGCGATGCTGAAAAGTCTCGGCTATGCCGACAATCAACAACTGGCTGCGGGCAAACTGGCAGCACAAAAAACCATGACTGTCCGGCAGTGGCAAAGTGCCAGTCCGGCAGTATGGGCGCAGCAATCACTGACCCAGACCCGGCGTATTTATCAAAGTTACAAACCCGGTATGTTATTCAGTCAGCCGGAACTGGACCGCGACGGTCCGGTTATCGAACAACGGCTGCTGCAGGCGGCTGTGCGGCTGGCCTGGCAGCTGGATCAGCTTTTGCAATCCCCTTCCGGTAACTGAAGCTGCGCCAGCCAGTGCAGCAGCTGTTGTTGTAACAGATGGCCAAACCTATGTCCTTCGTCCTTCGCCAGCACAAACTGTGGTGCTGGCGCGCCACATTGCTGGTAACGGCTTTTAAGCTGTTGAAAAGCCACGTTGACCTGCGCGGGCGGCATCAATGCGTCATGCTCGCCGTGCAGGAACAACATTGGTTTTGGCGCAGCCAGTGCCGCGATGTCGGGCAAATCTAACCGCAGGTACAGCCCCGGGTGGATCAGGTAAAAAGCAGTTTGACCACGGCTGAAGTTATTATCCGGTTCCCGCAAAAACCGCAGGCTGTTGAACCAACCAACACTGACTGCCGCATCCACATCCGCAGACAAAGCCGCCAGCTGCCAGGCGCGAAACCCGCCCATTGAAAACCCAACTGCAGCAACGCCCTTCACTCCCGGTTGGCGCGCCAAAAAGGCAGCTGCGGCTTCATCTTCCCGCGCCATCAGGCCAGCAAGACTTACCCCCTGCGCCTGTAAATTGGCAGCCAGCTGCTGCTGTTCGGCATATTTAATCGGCCCACGCGCACCAAAACCCGGCGCATCCGCCAGCAATACCAGATATCCCTGCGCCCGCAACAGTTCAGCAATAGCGACACCATCAAAATACTTCTGCTGCCACTGACTTACCAGTTCAGGCTGGTCGCTTAGCCCGGGCGGCAGCCATTTGTCTTTGCCGATGCGAAATTCAGCACCGTGGTCATGCAGCAAAATCACCGCGTTGACTGGGCCCTGACGCAGGTTCACCGGTTTATACAGATATAAATCCAGTGGTTGCCATAACTGCAGGCGCCACTGTTCCGGGTTGATGTTGTGTTGAGGATGGATCCGTATTGCTGCGGCAATAAGGGATGGGTCTGCGGGCGGCAGTAACAATGCATTGTTGAGCAGCGTTTTTGCCTGCTGCTGCCACAGGGCAAAGTTGCCATTCGTGGCTGCCGCCAAAGCACTGGCGTTCATTGGCAAGCGTAAATCGGCGGCCAGTAGCGCTGGCGCAGAGGAAGGTTTTACCTGCGAATCAGCTGCGGCGGCCGGGGCTGCCGACAACACTGTCATCATCAACAATGCCAGCCAATACTTGCCGGGTAAACAAGCAGCGCTAATAAAAGAAAAATGCGGTGAGATCAGCGTGTGGAGCAGCATCATGACGGTAGGCTCAGATCAAAGATAAACCTGAGCTTGCCAAAAACAACGTCCAGGCACCAGAACATTCTGCCACCGATAGACAGAAAATTCCTACTACAGCACCAACCAGCAGATTTTATGGCGCAGGTGCGAGCCAGGCCGCAACCAAACCACAATCGACAGAGGCGGATAAAATGCAGTTCGCCAAAGGTAAGATCAGCACATCACCAGCCGCCAGAAGCCACTGCTGCGATCCACTTTGTACCTGAATACGCTGATCTGCTGGCAAAGCATCCGCATACAACAACCAACTGGCGTTGGTCACACCGGTCAATAACAAAGGCTGCTGCGCCAGAACTTGCAGCGACCGCAAACCACCATGCAGGCCGGCCGACAACATCAGATTAATATCACGCACCGGTCCGTCGAGCAGCTCGGCAGAAGTATCAGCTGCACCGGCAAAACAGGCCTGATGCTGTGGACTGGTCAGCTGCATCCGGTGCTGGGGCGCACCTGGTGCTGTCACCGCCAACTCAAGGCCTGCGCCACTGCGTATCGCCAGATAACGGGTGTAACCATCAAAGGTTGTGAAAGGGCCAGATTGCAATACGGTAGCCGTACTGAAGCGCCAGTGAAAATCACGGGCAGCAACGCTGGCCCCGGCCGGGCTAATCGCCAGTTGCCGGGTTTCACCGCCGGCCCATTGGGTCACCGCCTGCTCTGAGGCCGGAATAAGCGCTGCGCAGGATGGTTTGTTATTGGCTGCTGAATTGATCACGCCGCTTACTGCCCACGCCACTGCGCATGGCACAGCGCGTCGTGTTTTTCCCGGCTCAGCAGAATACGCGCTAAGACTAAATCAGCTGCACCATCAGTGCCGCTGAGGCCAATCAGTGCTTCGAGATGCAGCTCCGGGTCGAGCTCTGCCCCAATCAGCTCCAGCCAGTCTTCGCCGGCCGGTACTAAATCCACATAAGCCCGGCTTTCATAATGTTGCTGATACAGGGCGTAATCTTCAGCACTCAAATTCTCACTGGCCAATTCTTCAAATATCGCAAACGCATGGTCACAAAGTTCATCCATCGACCAGAGTTCTAAGCTGTCTGTCATCACAAGTCCCCGCAAATTTACCGGCCCGCAGTATATCTCAGCGTACCGCTGCCGTCTTGAGGCCAGTGCGGGCTTTTACATAACGTTGGTTGTACCAGAGGGTGGCGGCAATACCTAACACCGACGGTAACACCCAGCTGATGAGTTGCAGCTCCGGGCCAAAATCCAGCACTTTACGGCCACCAAAAGCAAAAAACGCGGTAAAGATGGCAATCGCTGATGCCAGCATATTGCCGATATGTTCTTTTAAAATCGCTGATCTTTCGACGCTGGCTGTGTGAATGTAACGCAGGCAACCGATGCTGCTGAATAATGCGATAGCGCCAAAAATCTGCCCCAGCACAAACTGGCGCGGTACTGCCTGCCATAAAGTCCAGATGGCGTAGCCAAGCGTCAGCACGACCAAAGCCTGATGCGACCAGTTCTTAAGCGCCAGGCGCTCTGGCCCGGCCTGCAACGCCAACAATCCCTGGCGTAAATTCATCAGCGCCAGCAAACACAGCAACAGTAAAAACCCAGACATCTGCCGCACCCGCTCAGCAAACACCTGTGGGTCCTGACCGACACGCAAATCCGCCGCTTTGACCACCAGCGGTGCGGCCAGTACCAATGCGCACATCAGCATACCGGCGCCACAAATCAGATACATCAAAGTGCTGTACCAGCGACCGCTGCGCACATGCCATGGACTGCCTTTTTTCGCCAGCATTGGCCCCCAGAACACAAACAACGCCAGCGCGCCACAAACTACATGTAAAACTAATAACCACTGATGCAACATTTGCATGGAATGCCTCCTGGCGATTCTATTGATGACGCAGCCAGCATGCGGCTTTTGCACTGACCGGCACAGTGCCAGAAGTCATCTTCGGCACTATGACTTCTGGCCTATTGCCGGCATCACCAGGCCTCACGCATACTGCGAAACCTGTTTAATCCTGAGCACGAAATTGTGATAACTGAGCCTGTTGTTGCCCGGCCTGCAGAAACGCCCGCCACAGTGCCACCGATGCGGTGGCTGCATAAAGAAAACCTCGCCGCGGTATTAAGCTGGCTGGTGTTTGCTTACATTCAGCAGAGCACTGCCATGCAGCTGTATGGCAACTGGCACCCGTTGAGCCTGCTGTGTGCGGTCTGTTTATTGCTGTTTATCGGTTTATTTTATTATTGTCAGGCTTGTGAAGATAAAAGCCGGCCGGTTTTGGCATTAATGCTAATGTGGGCGGCGCTGACAACCACCGCCGTGCTGGCGCCCAATGGGTTTGCTGCCGGTCTTGGTGTCCTGTGGTGCTGTCTGTTGCCCTGGTTTGTGCCGGCGCGCTGGTTATATCTGATGATCCTGCCTGCTTTATTACCCGTGCTGATCATGCAGTCGCTGGACGGATTGCGGCTCGGTGAAGGCCTGATGATTCTGGTTTGTGGCACTTTTCAGTTTTTTGCCATGTTTGCGATGAGTAAAGCACGGGAAGAAAAGCTCGCCCGGGAGGCTTTAGCCCAAACCCATCACGCATTATTGGCGGCGCAGTCACAACTGGCGACCCAAGCTGCCGACGCCGAACGCTTGCGCATTGCCCGCGATTTACACGACAGTCTGGGCCATCATCTGACTGCACTGGTGATCCAGTTGCAGGTCGCCGGCTACCAAAGCAGCCAGTTAAGCGCCGCTGATACTGCCAATAACACGGCACAGCAGGCTCTGACCGGCCACATTCAGCATTGCCATGATCTGGCCAAACAACTGCTGCAGGAAATTCGCCACACCGTCTCGCAACTGCGCGAACCGGCGTTGCCACAACTGGCGTTGCAGCTCAAAGCACTGGCGCAGAATGTGCCCCAGCTGCAACTGAACCTGCAGATCCCGCCCGGTTTGCCTGCAGATCCGCTGTCCACTGCCCTGCTGTATCGGGTCAGTCAGGAAGCTGTCACCAACACAGTCAGGCATAGCGGCGCGACCAGTGCCCAGCTGCAAATTTGGCAATACAAAGACCAACTGTATTACCGCTATCGTGACAATGGCCAGTTGCAGCAATGGCCGCTGCTCGAGGGCAACGGTCTGACCGGCATGCGCGAACGGATTGAACAGGCCGGCGGTTCATTGCTGCTGTCGAACCCACAGCGACAGCTGCAAATTGATATTGAGTTGCCGGCGGTGGCGCCATGAGCATCCGGCTGATTGTCATTGATGACCAGACGTTAGTCCGCCAGGGCATCATCAGCTTATTGCAGCTCGACCCAGATATTGAAGTCATAGCCCAGGCCGGCGACGGCAGCGAAGTGGTCGCGCTGGTGCAGCAATACCAGCCAGACTTGCTGCTGATGGATATCCGCATGCCACAGGTCAATGGCATCGAAGCGCTGCATTTACTGCAACAAGCCGGGTTGCACGTACCTGTGCTGATGTTAACCACTTTTGACGACCATCAGCAGGTACTGACCGCTATGCTGGCCGGTGCCCGCGGTTATCTGCTTAAAGATGTGGCGCTTGATGCGCTGCTGCAGGCGATCCGCACAGTCGCGGCCGGTGGTTCTTTGTTGCAACCGGCGCTGACCGACCGTATCCTGCAGGCCCGCCAGAGTGCCGATGTGCTGCCTGACACTGAATCTCTGTCACCCAAAGAGTTGGAAGTCCTGCGTTTACTGGCGGCCGGCTTCAGTAACCGGGAAATCGCCAGCGCCGTGTTTAAATCTGAAGGCACAGTGAAAAATCAGGTGTCAGCCATTTTGGCAAAACTCGGTGTGCGCGACCGAACCAAGGCGGTACTCAAAGCCATAGATCTTGGTTTATTGCATTAACACTTTCAGGAATTCCCAATCATGCAACAACAACTTGCCCTCGTCAGTCTGCTGGTCCGCGATTATGCAGAAGCCATCGATTTTTACTGCAACAAACTGGGCTTCCATCTGCTGGAAGACACGCCACAAGGGCAAAAACGCTGGGTCGTCGTCGCGCCGCAAGGCGACAGTGGCTCTGCGCTGTTACTGGCGCGCGCCAGTGATGAAACGCAACAGGCCATGATTGGCCGCCAGGGGGCCGGCCGTGTCTGGTTGTTTTTACAAACCGATGATTTTGAACGCGATTATCAGCGTATGCTGGCCGCAGGTGTACTGTTTCAGGAAACACCGCGCCATGAACCTTACGGCACAGTTGCGGTGTTTGCCGACCTGTATGGCAACCTGTGGGATTTAATCCAGCGGAAAAATAGCTGATATTTTTCTGACAAATCATCCGGCTGACTTGGGTTAGTCATATTCCTGCTCCTACACTGTTTTATCCGGTAGCTGCCTATCGGTGCAGGCATCCAACAACAGGCATCCAACAAGGAGTGGTGTGATGGTTGATTCGGAGCTCATTCAGGTACGTCATTTATTTCGTCAACCGCCAACACAAGTATTTG
>CBFGPY010000042.1:0-9991 GCA_965650755.1 uncultured Chromatiaceae bacterium
TGTACCAGTTGCTCCAGCTGCGGCCGCAATGTCAACGCCTGCGCCGGGTCCAGCCGTAACACCAGTTGGGCAAAGGTCATCGGCGAACGGCCACAAATCACGATCACCGGCTCCGGCTGACCAATAGCCGAGCCAATTTGCAGGTCGGCAATCACCCCCACCACTGTCACTTGCAGCGGTTTTTGATCACCAGGCAAGGACCAGACCTGACCAATCGCCTGTTGCGGATCACTGAAACCGGCTTTGTGCAGCAAAGACTCAGTGATAAGGACCGCTGCTTTGGCATCCGTGTCGCTGGTCTGATACCAATCAGCATATTTGGCATCAAAATCGCGGCCCGCCAGCAGACGGAAACCCGCCGCTTTGACCACCTGATAACCGGCACCAAGCTGACGGACCGGCGGCAGCTCTGGCTGGCCCGGCACCTGCAACCGGCCAGCCTGTGAAATGGTATCCAGCAGGCTCATGTCCAGCATGGTCACCGCCGTAACACCGGGCTGGCGTGCCAGCAATTCAGTCAGACCGTGGCCGGAGTCCCAGAACAGCTGGCTGTTGTCGATTTCATTGATAGTCAGCCGGGCGGTGCGTTCATAACCGGTCGGCATGCTTTGCAACAGCGCCAGCTGTTGCTGCAGCACCCAGGTGCTGACCAGCAGACCCACACTGATAGCGCCCTGCAGCACCAGTAACATTTTGCGCAGCCAGACCGCGGTCTGACCGCGTTGGAAGTCGCCGCTTAACACTTTTTTCGCATCAAAGGCCGACAGGAAAAACGCCGGATAAGCGCCCGCCAGTACACCAATGACCAATACCACAGCCAGCAGCATCAGACCAAAATCACCCAGATATGCCAGGGCCAAAGGCCGGTCGACCAGTTGGCTGAACCACGGCAGGCTGAATTCAACCAGCACGGCCGCCAGCAAGCCGGCCATCGCCACCAGCAGCACAGATTCCAGTAAAAATTGCAGGACAAGCTGGCTGCGACTGGCACCGAGAGCCTTGCGCACACCCACTTCTTTGGCGCGCTGGCCGGCACGGGCAATGCTCATGTTGACGAAGTTGATGCCGGCGATAAACAACAGCAAAGCGGCGAGGCCCAGACAAATCTGCACAGTGCCAACCGAACCGTTGACCCGAAATTCATAAGGCAGCGCCGAATGCAGATGGATGTCGGTCATTTTTTTGAGCACCAGTTCGGTCATATTTTTGCCACCATAAGCCTGCTGATTTACCTGGCCGGTCAGGCTGCGGGTCAGCGCTTGTTGATCGATATCTGCCGGCAGTTGCAGGTACAGATAGACATTGTTCATCTGCAGCGGCCGGTTGGCTTCTTTGTCGTCGAGACGACGTAATGACGCCGGCTGCAGATGGCTTTGTGCCGACGCCGGGGCATAAACAGCGCCGACGGTGTAAGGCTGGCTGCCCAGTTGCAGCGTCTGGCCCAGTACATCCTGGCGGCCAAACAAGCGCTCAGCTTCCGGCAACGACAACGCGATTTGTTGTGGGCTCGCCAGCACTGCGGCTAAGTCGCCCTGCAGCACCTGGACCTGAAAAAACTCAGTGAAGTTGGCTTCCACCGCCAACGGGTCGCGCAGTTTCAGTGCCTGGGGTCCGCGTGCTGGCACCACCAGTTCGGGCGCTGCCGACGTCATCCGCGTCACCTGGATACGGGCATCATAATTTTGTAAAAGCCCAAGCATCGATGGGCTGCCGATGGGGAAGCGCTGGCCGAGTGAAGCAAAGTTCTGCTCCAGCCGGTAAGTGTCGCCAGCTTTGGGCTGATGCTGGTCATACCCCAGTTCAAAGCGGACAAATAACAGGATCAGCAGCGCGGCCGCCAGGCCAACCGCCAGACCTGACAAATTCAGCAGCAGATGCAGCTGCTGACGCCACAACGAGCGCCAGCCGGTGCGCAGATTCAGTGCCTGCCATAAGCTGCTTTTGGCAGCGACGGGGGCTTGCTGTGGCTTAGCCATATTTCACCTCCAGCACGCGCTCAGACACCACCTGACCATCCAGCATCCGCACGATGCGGCTGGCATACTGCGCCTCATGTTCCGAGTGCGTCACCATCACGATAGTGGTGCCCTGACGGTGTAATTCGGACAGTAACTGCATCACTTCTTCAGAGTTTTTCGAGTCAAGGTTGCCGGTCGGTTCGTCCGCCAGGATCAAGCTCGGGTTGATCACGAGCGCCCGCGCCACCGCGACCCGCTGCTGCTGGCCGCCCGATAACTGCAGCGGTTTATGGTCGGCCCGGTGGTCAATCGCCATCCGCTTCAGCATGGCGGCAACACGCTGTTCGCGCTCGGCCTTCGGCACCCCCAGATATTGCAGCGGCAGTTCGACATTTTCGGCAACGCTTAACTCGTCTATCAGGTTAAAGCTTTGAAAGACAAAGCCTAAATGTTGTTTGCGGATAGTGGCCAATTGCTGTTCGCGCAGTGGTGCCACATCCTGGCCTTTAAATAAATACTGGCCGCTGCTGGGGCTGTCCAGCATGCCGAGGATGCTGAGCAAGGTTGATTTGCCGCAGCCGGATGGCCCCATCACGGCGACAAATTCGCCGCTGCCTATGCTGAGATTAATCTGGTTCAGCGCAGTGGTTTCCAGCTGCCCGGTGCGAAAAGTCCGGCTGAGTTGTTTCAGTTCGATCATGATGCATTCCCTGTGTTGAATTGAAGGTGGTCAGCCTGGCGAAAATCGCGGTAGCCGGAGATAATGACACGTTCGCCGGCCTGCAAACCAGTGCGGATCTCAACGAACTGGGCGCTTTGGCGGCCCAGCTGGACAGCGCGGCGACTGGCTTTGCCGCCCTCGTCCAGCACATAAACAAACTGGCCGCCGCCGTCGGATAAATAAGCGCCGCGGGGTAAAACCAGGCTTTGGCTCTGGCTGGCGTCGAGCAATAAATCGAGCGACAGGCTCTGGCCGCGTTTGCCGTTAAATTGCTCGGGCAACAACAGTTCGACGATGAACTGATTGTTGACGACCCGGCTGTCGATCCGGCTGATGGTCAGCGTTTCGCTGCCGGTGGGCTGGCTGTGTTGTTGCAGCGTCGCGGTCATGCCCTGGCTGATGCGGTTTAAATAGAATTCATCGACCTGCGCCTGCAGCTTGAAGCGGCCCGGAATATCGATTTGCCCCAGCCGGCTGCCCGGTGCTTTGGATTCACCCGGCTCGACCTGAAATTCACTTAAGTACCCGTCGACCGGCGCCCGCACCAGCAGGTTTTGCAGCTGCTGACGGGCAAATTCGAGGTTTTTACTCAGCATGGCCACACTGTCCTGCAGCTGCTTTTTCTGCGTACGCTGCACTTCCAACTGCTGTTGTTGGCGCTGCTTGGCCAATTCAAGCCGTTCACGCTGATACGCCAGGTCTTCTGCCAAAGTGCGCAGCTGTTCTTTGGCCAGCACACCTCGCTCCACCAGCGGCTGGCTGAAACCAATCTGACGCTCCAACTGGCGAATGGCATGGCTGGCGTCCAGCACCTGCTGCTTTAAATCCAGCTCGGTGGTCGCCATCGCCAGTTCAGTGTTGCGCAGGAAACTGAGCTGTTCGCTGACCTGCGCTTCGCGGCTGATAAAATCCAGCTGCAGGCTGGTGTTGGTCAGCTGTACCAGTGGCTGACCGGCTTTGACATAACTGCCCGGTTCAACCAGCCGCTGTTCAACGCGGCCGCCTTCGATGGCATCGAGCAACACCGTTTGTTGCGGTAACACTGTGGCACGCAGTTGCAGGGTTTCGCTGAAAGCCTGTTGCTGCACCAGCGCGGTTTGCAGCGAACTGACCGCCATATCGGCCTGCGGGCTGGCACTGGCGCGCCATTGCCACAGGCTGTGGCCTGCCAGCAACAGGCCGGCCAGCGCCACGGCGCTCAGGCGAAATTTCGGTTGGCGCCACAGCGGCGCTTTGGCAATGATGCGGTCCATGGTCAACTCCTTGCGGGATAACAGATACTGAGTGCTTTGTTATCGCAAAGGCCGTGCCAGAGATTTTTCCATATAAATTCAATGAGATACATTTTCTGACGAAAAATAACTGTCCATAGGTGGACAGTACAGCCCGACCAGGTGTCCACGGATGGACACTGGCCGCATGCAACGTTGCAGCTGTCAGACCCGCCACAAGCCCGGTCCAGCCGGGACCGCTTACCAGTGCCGCTTGCCAGTGCCGGCCGGCATCAGTTAAGGTACTGACCTCTTTGCAAATTTGTAAAATGCCGGAGTTCTTTTGATGGCCGTTTCTGGAGAGCCAGCTGCCGATCCGCGGCAGACCGTGCTGGTGCTGGACGACAACACCGATCTGCTGCTGGCCAGTAAACTCTGTTTAAAGCCACTTGGTTGTCAGGTTCGCACATTGGCTGAACCTGCTGAGCTGTTGCCGCTGCTGCGAAGTGAGCGGATCGATGTGCTGCTGCTGGACATGAATTTCAGCCGCGATGCTGCCAGCGGTGCCGAAGGTCTGTTTTACCTCAAACAAGCACTCGCATTGCAGCCGGATTTAAAAGTGGTGCTGATGACTGCTTACGCCGACGTGCAGCTGGCTGTGCAGGCGATGCAGCTCGGTGCCCGTGATTTTGTCGCCAAACCCTGGCAAAACGACCAGTTGCGGCAAATCATCGCCCGTCAGCTGGCGCAAACCACGCCCGTCAGCACGGCCACCGCCGGCCAGCCATTGCTCGGCAACAGCCCGGCGATGCAGCAGGTACGCCAGCTCATCCAAAAAGCAGCCGGCACCGACGCCAATATTCTGCTGCTCGGTGAAAGTGGTACCGGTAAACAACTGGTCGCCGAAGCCATTCATCAGGCGTCCTTGCGCCACCAAGCACCGCTGGTCTGCGTCGATATGGGCGCTATTACTCCTTCTTTGCTGGAAAGCGAGTTGTTTGGCCACAAAAAAGGCGCATTTACCGGCGCGGTGACCGATGCACCAGGCCGCTTCCGGCAAGCAAAAGGCGGCACTTTGCTACTCGATGAACTGCACAACCTCGATTTGGCCGGCCAGGCCCGGCTGCTCACCGTGCTGCAAAGCCGTCAGGTGATCCCGGTCGGTGGCACTGAACCGCAGCCCATTGATATCCGGCTTATTTGTGCCAGTAATCAACAGCTTGGCGCTTTGGTCAGCCAGAGTCAGTTCCGGCAGGATTTGTTGTACCGCATCAATACGGTGGAAATTGTGTTGCCGCCACTGCGCGAACGGCGCGACGATATCCCGATGCTGGCGCAGTATTACCTCGACCATTATGCCCGGCAGTATCAGCGTGCCGGCCTGCGGTTATCCGCCGCGCAGCTGCAGCTGCTGAGTCAGTACCACTGGCCCGGCAATGTGCGTCAGCTGGCGCATATGCTGGAGCGCGCTGTGGTGCTGTCGGACAATGGCCAGCTTGATTTCGCGCAGCTGCAACTGACGCAGACCAGCGACCTTGTCGATGTTGCGCAGGCGGCACAAGCCGGTCTGGCCCATGCTCCGGGCAACCAGGCCGACGCCGCGGCCGGTACCGATTCGTTTTTGCTCGAACAAGTGGAAGAAAAAACCATCCGCCAGGCCCTGCATTTTTATCAGGGCAATATCAGCCAGGCTGCCCAGGCGCTCGGGCTGACCCGTGGCGCCTTGTATCGCCGGCTGGAGAAATACGGCTTATGAATGGCGCCGGCCGGCTCTGGCTGCTGATGGCGCTGCTGGTGGCCAGCAGTGCACTTGCCAGCACCTTGTGGCTGCAGGAGCAGCAATTCAGTGCCCGTCTGCTGCTTTGTCTGCTGGTATTGCTGGCTGCACTCTGGCAGTTGTGGCGCCACTACCAAAGCCCGCAGCAAGCGACCCGTCGTTTGTTGCAGGCGCTGGCCAACGCCGACTTGTCGATGCAGGACCAGCAACAGCCGGAAACAGCGGCTTTGCTTGCGCAAATCCGTCAGCAGTTGCTAAGCGCCCGCGAGCAGGCCGAAGCCCGTGCCAGTTATCTGCAAACCCTGCTCAGTCAGCTCGACATCGCCGTGCTGCGTTTATCCGAACAAGGCGAATTGCTGGAGCAAAACCCGGCCGCCGAACGGCTGCTGCTACACAGTGGCGCCGCATTGTGGCCGCAGTTGCGTTTATTGCTGCGGAGTAAACCGCAGGCGTCTCAGACGCTGCAGCTGCCGGACGATGTGCTGGCGGTCAGTCTGGTGCGCACCCGGCTGCTCGGTCAGTGGAGTTATCTGTTGACGCTGCAAAGCATCCGCACACCGCTGCAACAACAGCAAGTGCTGGCATATCAACAGCTGCTGCGGGTGCTCAATCATGAAATGGCCAATTCGATTACGCCGATGACGTCGCTGACCGAATCGGTTGGCCAGTTGCTGCTTCAGCCGGATGCGGTTGATTTACAGGATGCGCGCGAGGCGCTTGCCACAGTGCAGCAACGCGGCCAGCATCTGCTGCAGTTTCTGGTGCAATTTCGCAGCCTGAGCCAGCCGGTGCATTGTCAGCTGCAGTATCTGCCGCTGCGCCCGGCAGTCGAGCAAAGCCTGAAACTGCTGCAGGGCCAGTATCCACGGCTGTGCTGGCAGTGGCAGGCCGCAGAGCTGCCGCCGTCGCAGGCGGCCTGGTTCGACCCGGCGCTGCTGGAGCAGGTGGTGCTGAATCTGGCCACCAACGCGGTGCAGGCGATGTTGCTGCCACCCACCGCTGAGCCGACTGTGCCGACTCCACAGGAAGCGCCAGGCCAAGGCCCACTGCAACTGGACTTTCAGCTACAACTGGATTTGCAGCTGCAACTGGCCGAAGGCCGGCTTTGGCTGGACATCACCGATCAGGGCGGTGGCATCAGCGACAGCGCGCAAAGCAGTCTGTTCACGCCGTTTTTTACCACTAAAGCCAAAGGCAGCGGCATTGGCCTGGCGCTGTCACGCCAGCTGATGCAGGCGATGGGCGGTGAACTGCGGCTGCACCGCGCACAACCTTCAGCCTGTTTCCGGCTCGAACTGGCGGCTTAAAGGGTGGCGGTCAGCATTAAACACGCCGGCCCGGCGCCAGCTGCCGCCAGGCGTGTTGCAACAACAGCAAATTGGCGATAAACCATAAGTCTTTGATGATAAACACACCGCTGCTGCTCAGGACACCAGGCGCGCTCCAGGCGCCGGCAAAACTCAGCAAAAAACTTTGGGTGGTGACAAATACCGCCAGACTGAGCAAAAAGCCGGGCCAGAACAACTGGCGCCAGCGAAATCCCAACCCCAGCAACACAAAAGCCAGCCAGTCGTACAGACCAATCAGATTGGAGGCCTGCTGCTCGTCGGCAACCCAATACAACCAGCTCAGCAGCGGTGACGACGCTACCAAATCCACAATGCCTTTGGCTTCAAACGGCAGAAATTTCATGCCGCCAATCCACAGCAACACCAGCCCCACCGGCAGATAATTCAGCCAAAAACGTTCGGCCGGTGAAGACACAGGCCAGCGCCATAATGAGATGGCCAACGCAACCAGCGCGACAAATTTTATGACGCCCTGACCGGAACCAATCATCGGGAAACCACCCAGACTGGCGATATAGTGCAGTGCACCAAACATACTGATTAACGGTAAAATACTGAACAGGACCAGACTCAGCGCCAGTAACTGCTGCGGCAGACGCCAGCGCAAGCCCAGCAGCGCCAGTAACACCACAACCCAGAGCAACCCAATCTGCGGTTGGGCTAACTTCGCCAGTAGCGCCGGCGACACTTCGGTGTAATAGGCCACAATAGCGCTGAATGCACCATATTGGCCGGCCTGCAATGACCACGCCATCAGCGCAGCAGAAAGAGCAATCAGAATTAATACAGCTTGCAGCATCTCAAACAACCTGAATTGGAAAATTGACGGGTGTTGGACCGGTGCAGCACCAGTTTTCTTTCACTGCACCCGACTTTGGCAGAAATATCACAACTGGCGTGGCTAAGCCGTCAGAGCTTAAACAAGCCGGCGGTATTGCGTAATTGCCCTGCTAATCCTGTTAATGCCTGACTGGTTGACGCCACCGCCTGATTGGCGACACTGACCGACTGGCCATTTTGTTCAAACGCGGCGATTTCGTGTTTGAGTGCACGGGCTTTTTGCTGGGAATGATTGGCCAAATCCGCCGCCTCCTGACTCACCCCCGCCAGCGTCAGAATCAGCTGACGCCCGCTCTCCAGTGTTTGTACCAGCTGTCCGGCCAGCTCAACCGAGCGCTGCGCGGTTTCACGGTTGGATTGCATATTGGCCACTGCCGCCTGAATGGAGCTGACAATCTTTGCCAGCATGTTGTTAATTTCCGCCGTAGATTGTTGGGTGCGCACGGCCAGCGTCCGCACTTCGTCGGCAACCACGGCAAAACCACGGCCGGATTCACCGGCGCGTGCCGCTTCAATCGCAGCGTTCAGGGCCAGCAAATTAGTCTGTGAGGCAATGTCGGCAATAGTTTTCACGACACCAGAAACTTCGGTGCCTGTCGCCTGTAACGTCAGCAGCATTTGGCCGGTGGTTTCAATATCTACTGACAATTGACTGATACTGTCCGAGGTTTGCAGCACCTCAATCTGACTTTGCGACATGGCTGCGGCACCGGCATGCGCCGAACTGGCTGCATGCATCGAACGGCTGACACTGTCTTCCATTTGCTGTTCCAGCTGCGCCATGCTGCTTACCAATACAGCGAGTGTTTTTTCCAGTTGCTGCACCGCACTGGAGGATTGCGCCGAACTGCCCGCCAGCGCATCAACTGCCTGATGGATCCCGGAGATCGCCTGATAGATATCGGTGATACCGCTTTTAAACACCCGCAGCAGTAAATTAATACTGGCGGCCACGCTGTTCACTTCCGCCACAGTGTCGGTACTGAGGCTGCGGTTTAAATCACGGCTATCGGCAACTTGCTGTAATTCACCGGACAAGCGGATGATCGGATTGGCGATTTGTTTTTGTGCCAACAGGAAAAACCCGAAGGCCACCACCAGAATCAACAGCAATAACACCACCACAGTGGTACTGTTTTGCGCCAGCGATCCGCTGATGTTGGTTGTACTGGTCTGTGCATCTTTGGTGATTTTCGCGGCGAGTGTTTCCAACTGTTGGTTCAAAGCGCCGGCGGCCTGATTAATAGCACTGAGTTGCTCGCGGGCCTGGTCCCAATCCACCTGTTCCGCAGCCATGACTTTCAGCAGTTGTTGTAAAGCTTGCTGCAACTGTTGTTGCCCGGTCTGCAAGCCTTGCCCGCCAACCTTATCCAACAGCTGCAAATAACGTTGTAATGACTGCTCCATCCCCTGCTGTCTATCGCTAAATTCCGTACTTTTGATGGTAGTGCCGTACAGCTCGTAGCCGGCAAGCACTTGCTGATGCGTCACATTTTGCAGTGCGGAAATCGCCTGTAACGCCGGCACGGAACGGTCGACAAAACCACCAATTTCGCGCATCAGCTGGCGATTGCTTTGGATCAGCAACACAGCAGCAATGAGCGTGACGAAGAAAATCGCGGCATAACCAACAAAAATACGACTTTTCACTGAACCTGAACGGGCCAAAACACACCTTCCTGCAGCTGCGGTAGTCTGATTGAACTTTATACAGACTGGCAGAACCGCTACTTTCTTTCAGGAAATTGCAAAAATAAACCGCAGATGGCCAACGTATGGCCGGCTCACAAATCCGGCGTGCCCGTGTCGTTGTTGCCGCTTTCCAGTTGTTTACGTGCCATCGCGGCTAAATCCTGATACTTGCGCTTAAAGGCATCGAGGTTTTCTTCCTCCAGCTCTTCCAAATCGAGCAGTGCATTATGCGCACCCTGCGTGACGCGGATCAGTTCGTCCAGTTTGACCTGAATGGCTTCAGTGTCGCGGTTTTGCGTGTTTTGGATGAGAAACACCATTAAAAAGGTGATGATCGTGGTGCCGGTGTTGATCACCAGCTGCCAGGTATCGCTGTAGTCAAACAGCGGCCCTGTGATTAACCAGACCACTATCAGGCCAACGGCCAGACTGAAAACGCGGGG
>CBFGPY010000043.1:0-9989 GCA_965650755.1 uncultured Chromatiaceae bacterium
TAGTGATGGCGCATGCCTGTTATGGTCACAATTCGTTTTTTAAAAACAACTACTTATTTAAAACCTGGACGGACGCATCGTCGATTATCGACTATCTGGTCTTTGCGAAAAAATATATCAGTGATTGCGAAGAGAAATATGGCCTGAACGAAGTTGAAGACATCCTGGATTCCTGTCATGCCCTGATGAATTATGGCGTAGACCGCTATAAAAGACCGCAAAAAATCTCGATGGATGAAGAGCAACGCCGCCAGCAGGACCGGGAAAAATATCTGCAGTCGCAAGTCAATCAGCTATGGCGCACCATCCCGAATAAAGAGTCTTTTAACAAGCCGGTCGAGCAGCATTATCCGAAAGAGCCGCAGGAAAACATCCTGTATTTTATTGAAAAAAATGCCCCGCTGCTTAAACCCTGGCAACGCGAGATTGTGCGGATAGTACGCAAAATCTCGCAATATTTTTATCCGCAAAAACAGACTCAGGTGATGAATGAAGGCTGGGCGACTTTCTGGCACTACAATATCCTGCAGCACTTGTATAACGAGGGGCTGGTCAGCGATAAGTTTATGCTGGAAGTACTGCATAACCACACCAATGTCGTCTATCAGCCGCCCTACAACTCAAAATATTATTCCGGCATCAACCCTTATGCCCTCGGTTTTGCCATGTTTACCGATCTGCGCCGGATCTGTGAGCACCCGACGGCCGAAGATAAAGAGTGGTTCCCCGATATCGCCGGCTCGGATTGGGTAGAAACTTTGCATTTTGCCATGCAGAACTTTAAAGATGAGAGTTTTATCAGCCAGTATCTGTCACCCAAAGTGATCCGGGATTTTCATCTGTTTGGCATTGTCGATGACGACAAAGAGCAGCAGCTTGAAGTCGCCGCCATTCATAACAGCTCTGGCTATCAGAAGGTGCGGCAAATGCTGTCGGCCCAATATAACCTCAGTAATATTGAGCCCAACATTCAGGTTTATAACGTGGACGTGACCGGTGATCGGTCACTGACGTTACGATTTGTGCCCAATCAGCGGGTACCGCTGGCAGATAGTTTTCCGCACGTGCTGAAACATTTACATCGGTTGTGGGGTTTTACCGTAAAGCTGGAACAACTGAACGACGATAACAGCAGCAAAATCTTAGGAATGATGCCGCCGGAATAAAACAGGCCGGCAATAGCCGGCCTGTTTTAATTTACTCGGATACGACATTATTTGGCGGCCACAGTTACCCGGTTGCGGCCTTCGGCTTTTGAGGTGTAAAGCGCTTTGTCTGCTGCTTCAATCCATTGCCGGTGTTCCAGCATGCCTGGATTATATTCCGCAATACCGACACTTACAGTGGCTTTGAGCAGCTGCTGATTAAATTCCATCGACAAGGCCTCAACCGTTTTACGCAGCCGTTCGGCGAAATACAACGCCTGATCTGCAGAGGTATCCACCAGTAATACCGCAAATTCCTCCCCTCCATAACGGCCAGCCACGTCAGTTTCACGCAGATTCTTTTTCACCGCTTGTGCTACCTGGCGGATCACCACGTCACCGGCAGCATGGCCATAACTGTCATTGATGCGCTTAAAGTGGTCGATGTCGCACATCAGCAAAGTGCCCTGATGCCCGCTGCGTTTTAAGCGTTTGAACTCAGTCTGCAGTGCATCTTCCCAGGTGCCGCGATTATTCAGCTCGGTCAGAAAATCAGTTTTTGACAGCTGTCGCAGCTGGCCATTCATCGATTCCAATTCCAACCGGCTGGTCGCCACATCAGTCACATCGTAAATAATCATACACAGGTGGGTTACTACGCCCCGCAGGTCAGTGATCGGGAAAATTGTGCTGTTCTGGTACATGTAATCGGCCACACCGGTGATGGGCCTGTAGTTGCGGAACTTAAAAATAAAGGGCCGCTGCTCCCAAATCGTAAAAGCGCGGTTTTTCAGCAGGATCACCGGATCACACTTACGTCTCAGCCAGTCTTCATCAATTTCAGAGAACAAATCAAACAGATAACGGTCACGCACCTGCCGCGGGGTCAGGCCGCTATGGTTTTCCATAAAACCGTTCCACACCTGAATTTTATAATCAGCAGTGAGCACAACCAAACCCACATCCACGGTCTGGAACATGTCGAGCAGCCAATGCACCTCGGCAACTTCGGGACTGATATTTTGCATAGTTACTCTTCTAACAGAAATTCGACTTTGTAATTCAATGTTTTAATACTGTCTTCGGTGAACAGCAGTAACAAATCACAATTGATGTTGTAGTTCTCAATGCCGTAACTAATCTCAATCGCAAGGGTGCGTTTCCACCGCCTTGCATTGGCTTTAATCATTTCACTGACCGGTGCATGTTGCCCCAGTACCACCGGATGGCCCTGACTGAAAGACATATCAATTTGCTCTGCCAGCCCCTTGAGGACTGCTCCAATCAGGATATTGCCGATATCCATCAGCAACTCGAGCTCTGTTTTCGAAGTTAACTTCCCTTCGTATTTCAGCAACTTGGCAATATCGGCAAAGCTCGAGTCATTTAATATCAACAGCGCTTCGCCGGAAACTCCACCGCCGATAAAGCCCTGACACACGGCAGAGGTCGTTTGCTTTTGTTCAACTGAAGCAATTGCCATGTGGAGTTCGCTGACTTCAATGACGTTGACGTTCGGGATAGGTAATTTGACAAACACTTTAAGTAAGCGAGCCAGCAAATCACCGGCCTGTCCCATTGCTACGTTGGTCAGTTCCTGAAACACGTCGCGTAAAATTGGATCCAAAGCAAAATTGGCGCTGCTGTGATGATTAGCAGCAAAAGCCCGGTCCAGTACTTTTTGACTATCCTGCGCTGTATGTACTGAGGTGAATTGTTGCAGTACTTCCTGTAGTTTTTCTGCAGAGACAGGTTTCTTGATAAAATCGAGGGCACCAAACGACAGCACCCGTTCCCGCGCTTCGGGTTGAATATCGCCGGAAACGACTACAACTTTCACCGGAATTTGTTGCGCCTGAATGGCCTGTAACACGCCATATCCATCCAGAATGGGCATATTTAAATCGAGGAATAACAAATCGACGGGTTGGCGTTTCAGCACTTCCATCGCTTCCTGACCATGACCGGCGAAACTGACTTTGTCCTGCCAGTCTGCCGGCAGGCTACGGGCCATTTGCTTTCGGGCTAAATTTGAATCATCACAGATTAAGACAGCTGCTACCATTCAAGACTCACAACGCTGAGGGATATGAACCAGTGTAGCGCCTGCGTTCGTAATATGCGAACCTGTCCCGACTTTTGCCGGATGAAATTTTCACTGTTAGTCTCTGTATTCCATACTTTTTTAAAAGGAACTCCCTATGTTAAAAGCTGTAGCCTCTGCATTTTTGTTGCTGAGTAGCCCCCTGCTGCAAGCAGCTGATTTAACCGCCAACCTGCCCGTCCGGCTGTCGGAAGTCAAAGCCGGCGAACGGCCACTTGAATTACAGGGCACACCGGTCGCATTACAAACGCTGGCTCCTGATTTTAAAGTGGCGGATGCCGGCTTTAAACCAGTCAAACTCAGTGACTTTGCCGGTAAAACAGTGCTGATCAGTACAGTCCCGAGCCTGGACACCGGCGTCTGTTCGATCCAAACCAAAAAATTTAATCAGGAAGTGAGCGCCTTGCCTGCCGACGTGGTGATCCTGACTATTTCCAATGATTTACCTTTTGCCCAAAAACGCTTCTGCCAGAAAGAACAGGTCGACAAACTGTTGGTATTATCCGATGCAGTTTGGGGCGATTTCGGCTCGAGCTACGGCTTGCGGATCAAAGACATGGGCTTATTGACCCGCGCAGTGCTGATTGTTGATCGTAATGGTAAGCTGGTGTACCAGCAGTTAGTGCCTAAATTGTCCGAAGAGCCGGATTACACTGCTGCACTGAGTACATTAAAACAATTTGCCGGTAAAAAATCTTAATTCTGCCGCTTGAAAAACTGCTGACAAACCTTATTAAAGGGATATGACAAGGCCGCGACGCGGCTTGTTATATCCCGGCCTCCGCCAATTGGGTTGGCCATTAACTGTCTGATTTGCTTAACAAAGAAATTAGTGAGGTTTGACTATGCACGCTTTTGATTTCAGCCCTTTTTACCGTTCATTTATCGGTTTTGATCACCTGGCGAACCTGATGGACGCCGCTGCCCGCAATGAAAAACAACCGGCTTATCCACCGTACAATATTGAAGTGACCGGGGAAGATCAGTACCGCATTACCATGGCCGTGGCCGGATTTGAACCACACGAACTGAGCATTGATACCGAACGCAACACCCTGTTTGTCCGTGGACAAAAGAGCGACAAAACCGAAGACCGTCGTTTCCTTCATCAGGGCATTGCTGAGCGCAATTTTGAACGTAAGTTCCAGTTGTCGGACTATGTCCGGGTGACAGGTGCCACTGTGCATCATGGCTTGCTGCACATCGAATTGCTGCGTGAAATTCCGGATGCATTAAAACCACGCAAAATTGCCATCCAGACCGGACAACCAACAGCTGTATTGACGCAACAAACGGCAGCCAATACCGAACTGGTGCAGGATGCAGTAACACTGCCAACCGGCACTAATTAAACAGCCTTCATACAAACAAAGCCGCAGCATGCGGCTTTGTTTGTTTTTCAACCCTGCAAAAACTGCACTATAAGCGGATTGACCAGCTGCGGATCCGTGACCGGGCCCATATGGCCACAAGCCAGTTCCAGCAATTTTGCCTGCGGCAAAACGTCTGCTAAAGCCCTGGCAATACGCTGTGCCGGTACCCGGCTTCTCCGCCCGGTGAACACCAACACCTCACCTTGTATTAATGCAGCATAATCGGCAAAGCTGGCGGGCTCCTGACTAAGCGCCTGAAAATCTAATGTCACCTTGGCGACCTGTGCGGCGAGTTGTTGCTGCATCCGCAGTGGTAATGCCGCAAAAAAACCGTCGTGCTGCCAGTAATCGATAAAACGCTGCGCGGCGGCCTCAGCCGGCAAATCAGGTAAAGCGTCTGCCAGTGCCCGGACTTCACGCCACAATGCCTCTGCGTCGGCGAGTTGCGGTAATAAATGAAAGGCTACCGGCTCAAACAACACCAGCTTGCCGATTTGCAGCTGCTGACATCGTGCCAGATGCAACGCCAACGCGCCGCCATAAGAATGCCCGACCACGTCAACCGGCTGTTGTTTGAGTTCTGCCGGGAGCTTTTGCAATAAAGCCTGGGCCTCTGCAGCCAAAGACCAGGGCTGTTGAGACGGTAAATCATTTCCGCCATACCCGGCTAAATCCGGCAACAAACACTGCCGATCGGCAGCAAGGTCATTGGCAAGCCCCAGCCACTGCCGGTGACTGGACATCGAACTGTGCAGCAGAACAACCGGCCTGCCGCTGCCAAATTGTTTTACCATGCTTTAAGCAGCAAAAACGCCGCACCACACAGCAGTGCGGTGAAAGTAGCAATCATGCCCAGAAACCGTGGAACTGAAGTGCCACTGGAACGGCTTAAACCGGTTAAATGCAATAACCTGCCCCCCAGCGTCAGGGCGCCTAACAAATGAATTTGCCAGGTGGCAGACTGTTGTTGTTCAGCAATCAACATGATCACCAGCAACAGCGGCACATATTCGGCAAAGTTGCCATGGATGCGGATGGCTTTGATCAGCTCGGGTTGCTGGCCATCACCTAATCCAACGCGTAGTTTAAAGCGCTGACGTACCACAGCTAAAGCCAGCATGACATACATCACGGCCAAGATAGCCGCGTAGATTGCAGTGATCATTACCACCCCGATAATTGTTGTTGGACCAGATGCTGAAACACCCGGATATGACATGGCGCGGCATTGAGCGCCGGAATATATTGATAATCGCTGCCGCCGGCGTGCAGGAAAACTTCTTTATTCTCGACCGCAATTTCTTCCAGCGTTTCCAGGCAATCGGCCGCAAAAGCCGGACATAACACCTGCAACTTTTTCACGCCCTGCCCCGGCAGCTGTTGCAGCAACTCGTCGGTATAAGGCTGCAGCCATTTTTCTTTGCCTACCCGGGACTGAAAGCTGACCAGCACCTGCTCCGGCGTTAAACCCAGGTCCTGTGCCAGATTGGCGGCAGTTTCGCGGCAATGCCGCTCATAAGGGTCACCCAGACGGACAAAACGCTCCGGAATACCATGGAAGGACAACAGCAATTTGTCGGCCTGACCATGTTGCTGCCAGAACATTTGTACTGAACCTGCCAGTGCTTTGCGATAAATCGCTGTGTGGTGATAATGTTTCACTAGGCGAATGTCAGCAATATCACGGCGTTGTTGCTGATATAACGCTAACTGATCGGAAATGGCCGCAGTGGTCGTCGCCGAGTATTGCGGATAAAGCGGGACCACGACAAACCGGCTGACACCCCGAGCGGTTAAATCATCCAGTACCGACGCTATCGAGGGCGAGCCATAAGTCATGGCGTAACGCACCTGCACCGGCGTGTCACTCAGTTCCAGCCTTTTGGCTAATGCTTCGGTTTGACGCTCAGTGATGACCCGCAGCGGCGAGCCTTGCTCCCACCAAATCGACTGATAAAGCTTCGCCACCCGGCGACCGCGAAACGGCAGAATGATACCGCGCAGTATGCATTGCCATAAAATGGCCGGATAGTCGACCACTCGTTGATCGGATAAAAATTGTTTCAGATAACGCTGCACTGCCGGCACAGTGGGTTCATCCGGCGTGCCCAGATTCACCAGTACCACGGCGTATTCAGAGGCTGCTCGTTCTAACATGGCATAAACTCTTGGAAATTATGCGAAATTGGCTGGAAGTCTACCATTTCCGTATCAATGGGGAACCAGAAAAAACCGTCCAGCTGCAGCAAAAACAGGCAACAGACCGTGCGGCGTATGAACAAGGCGGTTATTGCCAGAAATTCCCCCTGGCAATGCGTGCGGCCGCGTTTGACCGGCAAAAACAACAAAGCCCACTGTCGTGGGCTTTGTCTGAATTGCCAAATCCGGCAGTGCTGGGCTTAACCCAACAGACTGCTCAGGATTTTACTGACCGCGTCCACCGCCTGAGTACCGTCCAGATGGTGATACTGCGTCAGGCCTTGTTCGGCTTGGTTACGGTAATAACCCACCAGTGGTTCAGTTTGTTCGTGATAAACGCCTAAACGCTTACGGACAGTTTCTTCTTTATCGTCATCACGGATCACCAGATCTTCACCAGTGACATCGTCTTTTCCGGCAACTTTCGGTGGATTGTAAGTGACGTGATAGACACGACCTGAAGCAGGGTGTACACGACGACCGCTCATCCGCTCTACAATCACATCGTCCGGCACATCAAATTCAATGACGTGGTCAACCAGCACTCCGTTATCTTTCATCGCATCAGCCTGCGGAATAGTGCGCGGGAAACCATCTAACAAAAAGCCTTTGGCGCAATCTGGTTTAGCGATACGTTCTTTCACCAGACCGATGATGATCTCATCAGACACCAGCTGCCCCGCATCCATCACCTGCTTGGCGGCGAGGCCCATTGCAGTGCCCTCTTTGATGGCGGCACGGAGCATATCTCCGGTAGAGATTTGCGGAATACCGTACTTGTTCATCAAAAACTGTGCCTGTGTTCCTTTACCGGCACCAGGTGCACCCAACAGAATAATTCGCATACCAAAACCTCGGTTTTTCAGAAACGGTTCCAAATGTTATAAGCGCTGGATCTTTACATAATGTCAGTCAGCAGACAAGGAATTTGTCGGCTGCTCAGAGCAGCCGGTGGCAAGCCGACTTTAGTACTAACTCCGCTCTAACCGCAGTATGCACAAAAATACCGGCCAAACACTATTCGACGATAGTTGCACTACAAATAAACAAAACCCGGCAAAAGCCGGGTTTTATTTGATCAGCACTGTTGATTATTTCGCCAGTGACATCAACAGGCTATTTAACCGCGTGACAAAAGTTGCCGGGTTCTTCAGGCTGCCGCGCTCGGCCAGCAGCGCCTGTTCAAACAGCACTTCGGCCCATTGTTTAAACTGCGCTTCGTCCTGCACGTCAGCGACATGACGCACCAGCTGATGCTCCGGGTTCAGTTCAAAAATCGGTTTCACTTCCGGCACTTTCTGCCCGACCGATTCCATCAGTTTGATCATCTGCGTGCTCATATCAAACTCGTCAGTGACGACACAAGCCGGGCTGTCGGTCAGACGATGGCTGACTTTAACGTCTTTGACCTGATCGCCCAGTGCTGTTTTGAAACGCTCTGCCACGGCGGCAAATTGTTTCTCTGACTCTTCCTGGGCTTTTTTGGTGTCTTCGTCGTCCAGCTTCGACAGATCTAAGCCGCCTTTGGCCACTGAACGCAGTTTTTTGCCGTCAAATTCGGTCAGATGCTGCATCAGCCATTCGTCGATACGATCGGATAACAGCAATACTTCGAGGCCTTTTTTGCGGAACACTTCCAGATGCGGGCTGTGTTTCGCTGCTTCGTAGCTGTCGGCGACCAGGAAATAAATCTCGTCCTGACCTTCTTTCATCCGGCTGATATAAGCTTCTAAACCTACGCTTTGCGTTGCAGAATCTTCGTGAGTTGAAGCAAAACGCAGCAGCTTGGCAATGCTTTCTTTGTTGGCATGATCTTCGGCCGGGCCTTCTTTTAATACCTGACCAAATTCAGTCCAGAACGCCTGATATTCGCTTTGATCTTCGGCTTTAGCCATTTTTTCCAGCATCTTCAGCACGCGCGAAGTGCAGCCCTTGCGCAGGCTCTGCGTCACTTTGGTGTCCTGCAGGATTTCCCGCGACACGTTCAGCGGTAAATCGCTGGAATCCAGCACGCCTTTGATAAACCGCAGGTAGCTTGGCATAAACTGTTCAGCGTCATCCATGATAAAGACACGCTGGACATACAGTTTCAGGCCATGACGGGCGTCACGGTTCCACAGGTCAAACGGCGCTTTTTTCGGCACGTATAACAAGCTGGTATAGTTGGTGTTGCCTTCAACCTTGTTGTGGCTCCAGCTCAGAGGCTCAGTCCAGTCATGCGAAATGTGCTTGTAGAATTCGTTGTATTCGTCGTCACTGATTTCAGATTTATCCCGCATCCACAAAGCGGTTGCTTTGTTAACCGCTTTCCAGCTGCCTTCGGTCGCCGGGATTGTCTCGCCGTCTTCTTCGCGTGCGGGTGTGCCCTCTTCCCACATTTCCACCGGGATAGAGATGTGGTCTGAGTATTTAGTGATAATGCTCTCGACTTTCCACTTGCTTAAAAACTCAGATTCACCTTCGCGCAGGTGCAGGATAATGTCGGTCCCGCGGCTGGTTTTGTCGGCGGTAGCCAGCGTGTAATCGCCTTCGCCGGCTGATTCCCATTCCACTGCACTATCCGGCGAGCTACCAGCTTTTAACGTGCGTACTGTGACTTTGTCTGCGACGATAAACGCCGAATAAAAACCAACACCAAACTGACCGATTAACTTAGAATCTTTGCTTTGGTCGCCGCTTAATTGCGAGAAGAATTCTTTGGTGCCGGATTTGGCGATAGTGCCTAAGTGACTGATCACTTCATCCCGCGTCATACCAATACCGTTGTCACTGATAGTGATGGTTTTGGCCGCTTCATCCAGACTAACCCGTACACGCAGATCACCGTCATTGCCATACAGGCTGCTGTCTGACAATGCCAGGAAACGCAGTTTGTCAGCAGCGTCGGAGGCGTTAGAGATTAATTCACGCAGGAAAATTTCTTTGTTTGAGTACAAAGAATGGATCATCAGTTGCAGCAACTGTTTGACTTCGGCCTGGAAGCCATGGGTTTGTTTTTGTGTTGTTTCAGTCATCTACCGCTCCTTTCACACTCAATTCATCGGTCTGACGGTGACTGTGGCTTGAGCCGGACAGTCGTCAACCTGTTCATTCGGCTTCAGATATGAGGTCAGCAGATTTTTTTTCAAGGGCTGTGTACCCAACAGCAGATGGTGGACTTGCGACTAT
>CBFGPY010000044.1:0-9988 GCA_965650755.1 uncultured Chromatiaceae bacterium
TGCCCAGCTCAGTTATTTTGTCAGTCCGGTTCAGGCAGCCGACAGCCGTTATCCGGCCGTGGCTGATGCAGAGTTTGTCCGGGCCGTGCAGCGGCTGCAACAACAACTGGCGGCGTTGCCGGATAGCCGGGCTGTGTTATCCGTGGTCGATCAGCTGGAACTGATGCAACCCATTGCCGGACAAACGACCGCGCAGTTACACGACCATCTGCAGTTACTGCGCTGGGATCTGGCCGATCCGCGGCTGGCTGACGCCTGGTGGAGCGATCAGGGGGTGGTGTTGTGGCTGGGCCATCCGGCCGACGATTCGGTCAGCCTGCGTCAATACGCCGATCAGGTGCAGCAGCTGGTGCAGCAGGAGTTTCCGCAACTGCGGCTGCAGGCCTTTGGCAATCTGCACAGCTACCACCAGACCGATTTGTATATCAGCGAGCGCAAACCAATGAATACTTTACTGAGCATGCCGATGGTGTTGCTGCTGACTGCCGGCTGGTTCTGGTACGCCAATCGGCGCGTGCAACAGCGGCAAGGGTGTTTCAGGCTCAGCCCGCTGGCGGCGGCAGCAGCGATTTGTCTGCCTTTTGTGCTGGCCTATGCCGTGGTGGTGCTGGTGATGGCTCTGCTGCAGATCCCCCTTGACCAGGCCACGGCCTGTGCCACTGCGCTTGGTATCAACGCCGCTATCGATTTTGACCTCTATCTGCTGGAGGATTTTCGCAGTGCGCTGGCGGCAGGGCAAAGCCCGGCGCAGGCACTGCAGTTCAGCATTGGTGAGCGTGGTCCGCTGACATTATTGGACGCCGGCCTCAACGGCATCGTCTTCAGCTTTTTATTGTTTTCCAGTTTTATTCCGATGCAGCGCCTTGGTTTGCTGATGCTGGTCTTGCTCAGCGTCTGTGCCTGCGGTGCCTTATTTGTATTACCGGGTGTGCTGCGCAGTTGTTGCCGGCCTGCATCCGACAGGAGTCTTTGATGAAAAAATCAGGTGTGGTGTTATTACTCTGTTTGCTTTTGCCCTGCAGTCAGAGTGGTGCTGTGGATACTGAAATGACCGCAGCCACGGTGATCAACCAGTCCTGGCAGCGTTACCGGCAACTGGCGGCAGCAGAACAGGAACAGTTGGTACTGACGGTCACGCGTGCCGGCGAAGCAGGTCAACAGAAACAACTGACGCGCTGGACCCGTTATGTCCAGAGTGGTGAACAGGTCGTACTGAAATTTGCCAGCCCGGCGGCAGATGCAGGGTTGGGGTTATGGCTGGACCGTGCCAACCGCTCAGCACAACAAATCTGGTTACGGATGCCTAGCTGGGTCAAGGCACGCCGGGTCAATGGTCAGCGTCAGCAGCAATACTTCGCCGGCACAGATCTGACGTTTGAAGACAATGCTGAACTCAGTGGCGAAGATCCAACGGCCTATCAATACCGCCTGCTGGACCAGAGTGCCCAGGGCTGGTGGATTGAAGCGCGGCCGAATATCGGTTCGGGTTCTGCCTATGCCAAACGCGAGATTTGGCTGGATGCGGATTACGCCATCAGCCGCATCGATTATTTCAACCGGGAAGGGCTGCTGGTGAAAACGTTGCAAAACAAATTGCTGCAGAAGTATCCGCAAGGCGGCTGGCGGCCAAACCGGGTCGAAATTGACAATCATCTGGAGCAACGTCAAACGGTCATTGAAGTGCGCGAGCGCCGGTTTGACACCAGTCTGGCCAATCAGATTTTCAGTCAGGAGTTTTTAAGTGACTAGCAGGTTACTGCTCGGCACCTGGCTGATGGCATTTGGCTTGTTGCCCGGACGGGTGCTGGCGGACCATCTGCGCCAACAACTGCAATGGCAGCTGGGTTGGGTGCCACAGCTGCAGCAAAGCCAGCACCGCTTGCGTTACGACAACGATCTGCAGCTTGAATTCACTGCAGGCTGGCAGCTGAATGCGGCTGTGCGTCTGCAACAGGACAGTGTACAGCAGGAAAAAGCCGTGGCGGGCTGGTGGGGCAGTACCAAACCGGCGTTATTCAGCCTGCAACAATTCAGACTGAAATATCAGCAAGACCTGCACAGTCTGACACTGGGCCGGCAAATCATCGACTGGCGCCAGACCGATACTGTATCTGTTGCCGATGTCTGGACTGTGCCGGATTATCAGGATTTAACCGGCTCAGCCCAGCAAGCGCAGCCGGCGCTGCGCTGGGTCTGGCACGCTGCTGATAGCAGCCCTGAGCTGGAGTTGGTGTACAGCCCTGGCGCAGTCGCACCCTGGTTACCGGATGGTCTTTTTGCGCTGCAACGACCGGAGTTAACCACAAGACCTGAACAGGCCCAGCGTGGTGTGCGACTGGTGCAATCCCGGGGTGCAGTGCAATGGTCGTTATTTGGCTATGACGGCGTTGATCTGCAGCCGGCCTTATTGCCGGCTTCGCTGCAGCTTGATTGGTTTTATCCGTCGCAACAAGTCATGGGCATGACGGCTCAGTCCCAGTTGGGGAGCTGGATCTGGCGGGGCGAGCTGGCCAAGGTGCGCCAGCAAATGCCCGTCGGAGCAACAACTCAGCAGGGGCAATATTGGCAATATGTGATAGCGGCAGAACACGAATGGTACGGTGAGATGTCGCAATGGTTGTTATTGCTGCAATACAGCGACGAAAGCCATCGCCAGCAGCTGCTGCCGGCGTCGTTCTATCCGGATTTTGGCCGGGTGTTCCGACAGCAGTTATTGGGACGGTTGCAGTATGACCCGACCGGCGATTTGCAGAGCCAATATCAGCTGGAATGGGCCTGGCAACCGGCGCAGCAGGCGAGTTTGCTGAAGCTGCGGTACCAAACCCGGCTCAACCCGCAAACCGAATTACAGCTCAGCTGGACCGCATTTACCGGCAGCGAGCCCAGTGTCTGGGGGATGTACCGGCAACAGGATTTATGGCAGGTCGCTCTGCACTGGTTTTTCTGACCAGCGGCAGAAGTCAGATGGCATTAAAAAAGGAGCTGCAGGCAGCTCCTTTTTCATTACATCAACCAGAGGTTTTGCTTAGAAGAAGTTTTTCTTAAACTCAACGCCGATGATGCGTGGTTCGTTAACAAAACCAGTGTTGTTGTTGAAGTCGATCGCACCTTTGACGTTGTCTTCGTCAGTGATGTTACGGCCAAACAACGCCACTTCATAATTACCGTCGTAATTCATATAACCGATGCGCAGACCGGCTTCCTGATTGTCGTCAACAGTAAACTCTTTGGCTTCATACAGGAACAGGTTAGTTTCGCCCTGGAATGCGATATCACCGTAGATGTAGATTTCACCGGTTGGTACCGGGAAGTCATAACGGCCATTCAGCGTCAGGATGGTTTTTGGTGCCTGCGGGAACGGGTTGCCGTCGACATAGGCCCGGCCTTGCGCGTTTAAGCGGTCGGTTGGAGTACAGGCGCCTGAACCACAAGTGGCCACCAGCAGGTTGGCATCTTTCAGTTCAGTGTCGTTATAGCTGAAACCACCGCCTAAAGTCAGGCTTGATGTCACGCGCCAGTCGGCATCGATTTCAAAACCATAACCTGTGCCTTTGTCAGCGTTTAACAGCGCGTTGCCTTGTGAGGCACCACCGATGGCTGACAGCTGAATGTCGTTGATGTTGTAGTAGAACACAGCACCGTTTAAGCGCAGTGTGTTACCCAGCAGGTCTGCTTTGGCACCAAACTCAACAGAATCAATAGTTTCTGAGTCAGCGACTGAAGGGTTACCTTCAAACGCCAGGTCACGGCCCTGAATCGACTGGGCGCGGAAACCGTGGGCCAGACGACCGAATACTGAATAGTTGTCAGTCACGCGGTAGTTGGTGGCCAGTTCCCAGCTGATTTCATCGTCGTCGACATCGACCGGTGCGTAGTTCTGGATTTGCGCGGCGCCAATTACTAAAGCAAAACCATCAACGTTTTGCTCACCGACAGTGAAGCCTTTTTCGTCGTAGGTGTAACGCACACCGGCAGTCACATCCCAACGGTCGCTCAGGTTGTAAGTGCTTTGACCAAACAGCGCCCAGCTGGTGTTTTCATGGTACACAGTGGTGGCACCATAAAAGCCGTCGACGCTGGTGACGCCAAAGGATGAATCAAAGTAATAAGCGCCAACCTGCCAGTCCACGTCACCTGAGGTGTCGCTGGCCAGACGGAATTCCTGAGTAAACTGTTCTAAATCTTTTAACTGGTCTTCGGTTACGGCCTGGAACGGGATAAAGCCCGGGCCGGCTTCTGTGCCGCCGTCGATATCACCTTTGCCGTTACCGTCTGCATTTTCCTGTGCCGTAATCGAGGTGAAGGTTTTACCGCCGCTCAGGTCAAAGTCCAGCTTTAACGAGGCACCGAAGTTGTCGTATTTCTGGAAATTGTTGCCGCCGTCGTTGTAGGCAACGCTGTCGCGGTCGTAATTGTTGTTCAGCTCGTTGCTGCCTTTGTCAAAGACGTTAGCGCGGAAAATGGATGAAGTACCATCCAGTTTGCGGCCATGTACATTTAACAGAGCAGCGATATCACCACTTTCATACAGGAACTGTACGCGACCGGCTTTTTCGTCGAAGCCGCCCATCACGTCTTTTTCTTTCTTGAAGCTGTTGTCGATGTAGTCGTCACGGTTTTGAGATAACACCGACACCCGGGCTGACAGGTTGTCGCTGAGGCCACCACCGGCCGCCCCTTCAAAGTTCAGTGTACCGAGGTTACCCACTGATAATTTGGTGTAGGCATCAAAATCCTGCCGTGGTTTGGCAGTATTAAATTTGATGATACCGGCTGTGGTGTTGCGACCGAATAAAGTGCCTTGCGGGCCGCGGATCACTTCAACCGCTTCCATATCAAATAACGGGAAGCTTTTGAGGATCACGTTTTCCATCACCACGTCGTCCATGATGATCGATACCGGTTGAGAGGCGGCCAGGTCGAAGTCGGTGTTACCCAGACCACGGATATAAAAACGTGGTGCGGCACGGCCGTTGGAAGATTCTGCATACAAGCCCGGTACTTTGACCGCTAAAGCCTGAATGTCGTCACCACCGGCAAAAATTGCATCAAATTTCTCGCCGCCTAAAGTGGCAACAGAGATTGGCACTTCCTGCGTGCTCTGGACGCGTTTTTGCGCTGTGACTGTAATACGCTCAAGTTGCTGATCGTCCTGTTTGGCTTTGTCACTTTCCTGCGCCATCGCTACAGGAGAAAGACCAACAGCAGCTGCGAATAATGCAGCATGGACCTGCATGGCTAACACAGAATGTTTGCTTTTCATCAATGGATTACCCTTAGGTGTTTGTCTGTTTTAGAAAAAGCGTCTTTGCGCTTATGCCGCCGGAGCAGATATTGCTGCCTGCTATCGTTACCTGGATAGGTGTAGCAGGCCGAACCACATCTGTCAGCTGAGTTCAGGTTTGGAGTGACCACGCACCTGAATAAACGGCGGGCAATTATATCAGCATCTGCTTGATCTCGCTGAATTTCCCGAAATTCAGCGGAATTCGCCAGCAAATTGTTGGCAGATTGTGGCCGGCAGGTAAATGGGTGGCATAGCGGAAATTTTTTCAGCTGCCACCACCCGTAGATCAGGCTGGCAAAAAATCCAATCTGACAGCGCTGTGGTACACCGCCGTTTTACCCTGATGCGACGAGTAATAACTGATATGCAGCAGGCCCTGGTTCAGCACTAAGCCCGGGTAGCTGGTATCACCGCCCGATGGCAGTACCAGACATTCGCGCAGGGTGGCGTTGTCGATATCGAGCCAGCACAGGCTGGTGCGGACTTTGTAGTCATAGAGCCGTACTGCCGCCAAAATGCGGCCATCGGGCAGCTGAATACAGGCCGGGCCACCAATGCGTTTGTTCAGCTCCCGCCATTGCCAGTCAAAATAAGGCGGATTGGCGATACCGAGTAACCCGACATGCGGGTCGCGCCGCAGCAGGCAAATAGCGCGGCCGTCTGGCAAAAACAGCAGGCCGGACTCGTTTGGATAACCGGCATCATTGAGCGTACTGACCCAAGGGGCAAAAGCAATGCCGTCGTCACTTTTATACAGCCGGACAAAGCGCTGCTCCATACAACTGTAACCGACAGCCCAGGCGGTATCTTGTTGCCAGGTCAGCCGCCATAACCAGATGTTGATATCGCCGCAGGGAATGGCGTCGCTCCAGTGCTCACCATCCTCAGATAACCAGACATAAGACTGATGGGTACCCTGGCTATGGTCATGTAAAGCGCCGGCACCCAGCAACTGCAGCCGGCCATCCGGCATCTGGATCAATTTGCCGTCACGCAGATCGGCATGGTCGCTGCGGATACAGGCGACAGAATGCCAGTCTTTGCCGCCATTGTTACTTTTCAGAATCCGCAGTGCACCGTCTGGTGAGACATGGGCATAGGCTTCCCGGAATACACAAAACAGCGCGCCGCGAAAGCAGACTAAATCAGTGAAGGCATTATGATCGCCACGGCGCCAGATACAGCGGGCTTTGGCGGTTTTCAGCTGTAAAAACCTGGGTTTAGGCGGGTAAAAACCTCGTTTACCGCGGCGGATTATTTCGGTTGCCATAGTTCGAATCTGTTTCCTTCCGGATCTGTTGCCCAGCCAAAACGGCCGTAATCTTCGTCCTGTACTTTGTCATCGACGACAGCACCGCCGGCCCTTAATTGGGCCAGCATCGCGTCTAAATCGCTGACTCTATAGTTCACCATGCACTGTTGCTGGCGGTTGCCAAAGTAGTCGGTGTCTGGCGAAAAAGTCGACCAGACCGTCATATCGTCGGCCTTCGCGACCAGACAACCATAGGTCTGCCCGGCATCGATACTGACTCCGAGGTACTGTTGATACCAGGCGGCAAGTTGCTGTGGGTCGCGGGCGCGCAAAAAGATGCCGCCAATGCCGGTAATTTTTTCCATGATAGGCTCCCGGGTTTTTGGGCAAAATTAGCTTTGTTGCTGTTGTAACCAGCCTAGCACAGTGCTGACACTACTGAGCTCAGCATGCTGCAGCAGCAATTTGCGGCCAAGTTCAATTGCTGCCGTCTCGCATTGCAGTTTCAGTCGTTTGTCACTGATTTTATTGAAGTCCGCCACTTTCTGCTGGCCGATAACCCGGCGCAATATTTCGGTACCGGCGTAGCCGAGTGCGTCTTTCACCACCTGGCGGATAAAGCGCTGCTGGTACAACTCGCTTTGCAGCGCGATGTCTTTGGTGTGACGCGCAGCCAGCGCCAGAAACTTCTGACAAAACAGCGTTTCAGTTTGTTCGATTTGCTGGCGCAAATACTCAGCCTGTTGCTGGCGGTGCGCCGGATCGGCAATCAGACCCGGCAGCGCCGCATAATGCAGCAATAAACTGCCAAGGAAATTGCCCAAATCAAAACCAATAGGGCCATAAAACGCATATTCGCCGTCTATGACTTTGGTTTGTTCATCGCCAGCAAAAATACTGCCGATTTGCAGGTCGCCGTGTAGCAATGCTTGCGGGCAGGATTCAAATTTGGCTTTGAGTTCAGCCACTTCTGCTTTCACTGCTTCGTCAAACCACAGCTGTTGCACCAACGGCCGCAGCGCCATATCAAACTGATTGCGGTCGTGGTTGCAATAAGGGTCAGTAAAAAACAGCTCTTCGTTCATCAGCCAAAGCTGGGGATTGAGGAATTGCGCCGTGCGGGCCTTTTTAAACGGGCCGTCGAGTGCAAAATCTGAGGTGTAAAAACTGCAGTGGGCTAAGTAGGTACTGATATGGTCGGCCAATAACGGATATTGTTTGGCGCCAATCAGGCCGCTGCGCAGCAGTTGCAGCTGGCTCAGGTCTTCCAGTAATAAGGCGGAACAACCGGCATCATAATGCAGCACTTCCACCACATGATCAGGCACCAGCGCACCATGAATTTTCAACAGTTCGGCTTCAATCCGCGCCCGGTCTTGGGTCGGCACCCAGCTTTCCCCGGCCCCACCCACATAAGGCAGTACTTGTTTGACAATCAGGCTGGTGCCGGCCTGATTTTTCACCCGGAACACCCGGTTTTGGGTGTTTACACCCACGACAACACTGTGCAGCTGGCTGTGCTCACCAAATAACGCACTGTGATCATTGGCAAAAGTGGCGGCCTGTTCCGGGGTAAAAGGGCTAAAAGCCGGCATAGGGGCTCCTTGATAAATTCTGAAGCGGATCAAGTTTGGCGCTGACTTTAACACGGGTGCTGCGGATGAAAAACAACGCCCGGCAATCTCTGCCGGGCGTTACAAAATTCCTGACCCTGACTGAAGTTTTAGTCTTTGCACATATAAGACGGCGCCATACAATCCCGATGCCTCGGTATAGACTCCCGCGCCATGGCTTTTTCGGCAGCGATTTGTGATGGGGTGCGACACACGGTATTACCAAAACGTGAGTTCATCCGGCGCTCTGTACGACAAATATACCCCTGCTTTTCCAGAGTGCCGTCTGGTGCTTCAGTTTTTTTCTTTTCAATTTCATTGGCTTTTACAACATTGGTTTTAGCAATGCGGGTAAAACTATCCGGCGGGGTGCTGCCACAAGCGCTTAACATCAGGGCACAAAGGGCAACACTGAACACTTTATACATCTGAATCTTCCTTATTCTGAGTAAATGGCAAATTGACGTTAGCATTAAGTTACGAATTGCTCAAATAATAATCATGTTTGATTCGGCGGCGACCGACCGACTGGCCGCAATAAGATTCTGCCGGCGCAGCATCCACAAAATCTCAGTCTTTTCTGGCAAAAAACAGCGAAACGGCGCTGATTTTTAAGAAATGCTTCAGCTTGTTGCGGTTGAATGACCCGGTAGGAATCCCTCCGGTCACAAACTGGCTGGGCGCCCGGGGCCGCCTGACGAGCATCATCAGGTACTGAGCCATTCTCCGGCTGTTTTGCCGCGAATGCTTTCAGGCAGCGATATGCCTCTGACATGGAGTTCAGCAATCAAACCGGTGCGCAACACAGATTTGCAGAGGTGGTTATGTTGAAGAATTTAGCGCGGGTGGCAGCTTGCTGTTGTCTGTTTGCCGGCCTGATTAGTCCGGCCAGCGCCACGCCTATTACGTTGAGGGCGGGTGATACTTTAAGTGTTGAGTTTTCGCCGCTGGTCGAATGGCCGGGCTATGGTGCGCCGCTCAGCCAATTTGGCTTTTTTATCGAAACGACGCTGGCGGATTTACTTGATTTTGGCGATTCGCTGACAGTCCGGGTGTTTGAAAACAAAGTGCAGGGTAATCCTTTATACAGCTATACCTTTGCGCCTGCGCATGATAGCCGTTTTCCAAATCCTTCTTCAGGTTTTGGTTTGGGTACCCAACTGATTAATACGCCGATTTGGACTGATTTACAGGCGGTGCTGCAGTTTGTTATGGATAGTGGTTCTATAGAAATCAACTGGTTACAAGCTCACACTGTCTTTGATAACAAGCTATATGTATCTGACCAGTTTACCGGCAGCACTGCGCCTGTCACGCCGCCTGCACCGCAACCAGATCCTGGTTCTGATTCTGCCGACGTACCGGCGCCTGGAGCTTTGGTTTTGTTGTTATCCGGCTTCTTGCTGATGACAGGCACGCTTCGGCGTCAGCCAGCCAAAACCGCCTGAACTGCAGTTGCAGGTGCTTGGCAGAGGGCGGCCAAATCAGCGACAATTGCTGCTTTGCCGCCGGCTCTGGAGATTGTGATGTACGCCGCTAATTTTGACCTCGCTTTATACGCCCGCCGCATCGGTTTGCCACAACTGCCGCAGGCAGCTGTTTTTGATGCGGCAGCTCTGCAACAAATGATGCAGGCGCAGCTGCGTAGTGTCACTTTTGAAAATCTCGATGTGCAGGCCGGTAAAATAGTGTCTTTAGTGCCGGAAGAGATTGTCAGCAAAATCATCGGCAGCGACGGCCAGGCGCAACGGGGCGGTTATTGTTATGAATTAAATGGCTTATTTGCGATGGCGCTGAGCGCGCTGCAAATCCCGTATTTTTTCGTCGCCTGCCGGT
>CBFGPY010000045.1:0-9938 GCA_965650755.1 uncultured Chromatiaceae bacterium
AATCGACTGAAGGCTGCCCATGAGATTGAAATAGTCGGTATTCCAGTCGCGCTTCTGCGCCATCGGCCTGATAAATAAAACAACATTGTGGTTTCTGATGTTGGACCTGCATCTCTGCCTCTCCGGTTATTCATCTCTGTTACTGAAATTCAGACAAGCTTTACCTATGACAACGCTATCATTTAAAGTGGCCACACTCTGACCGCATGCAGGCCTCACCCGGCCAGCCCTGAAGGATAAAAGATGAAACTGCCTGTGCTCTCTGTGTTGGTTGCGCTTAGTCTGCAACCTGTCTTCGCGGCGGATACCGCATCAGCTTATTACGAAAAGACCCGGCAATATAGTCAGCGGGCACAATGGCGTGAAGCGGAACTGGAACTGCGCAACAGTTTGCAGCAAAACCCGGCTTATCTGCCGGCCCGGCTGATGCTGGGTCAGGTTCTGCTGAAAGCCGGCAACTGGAGCAGTGCGGAAAAAGAACTACAACTGGCGCTGGACGGTGGCGCTGCCGTCGAACCACTGATTTACGACCTGTCCAGGGCATTATTGGCACAGCAAAAAACCAATGAAACGGCGTTTTTACTCGATCAGCATTCGGACTTAAAATCACGGCCGGCTTATCAGCTAATGCAGGCAAACCTGTTAAAAATTCAATATAGATACGATGAAGCCGCCACCTTGTATCAACAGGCGCTGAGTCAGGCAGACCTGGAACTGGCCGATGAAATTCGCTTCCAGTTTGCCGAACTGCGCTTAAATCAACAGCAGTTTTCCCAAATCCCCCCACTGCTGCAGGCAGTCCGTCCAGATGGAAGTTATGCCACCAAAGCACAGTATCTGCAGGCACAATTGCATCTGGTACAGCAACAGCCGGAACAGGCACTGCACATTTATCAGCAACTGCTGAGCAAAGACCAGAACGACCCTATTGCGCTGCTGGGTAAAGCCCGCGTGTTGCAGCAGCAGGGTAAATTAGCAGAGGCACTGAACAGCATCCTGTTATATCGGGAAAAGTTTCCATACAACCCTTATGGTCAGCTGATCCATGCGGCGCTCGTCGGTTTACAGGGCGATAACAAAGAACAAAGCCGGATGCTGCGTCAGGTGCAAATGCAACTGAACAATCTGCCGGAAGACGCCAAAGAACAGGAAGATGTGTTATTGCTGGCCGCAACCATGGATTTCAGTCAGGAAAAATTTGAACAGGCGGTGTTAAAACTGCGCCGCGCACTGAAACTCTATCCGGCCAATTACCAGGTACATCAGCTGTTGGCACAAAGTTATCTGCAGTTGAATGATGCCAAAACGGCGGCAGGTTTCAGTCAACAGGCGCTGAAGCTCAATCCGGCCGATTTCCAGCTTTATATACTGGCCGCAGCCATTGCGCGCGCGCAACAGGACATAGCAGCAGAACAGGCAGTGCTGCAAAAGGCCTTTGCCGCTTTTCCAGAGCAATCCGAAGTGCGTAAAGCTTATATCCAGAGCCTGCTGCGTAATCAGCAAAGTGCTAAGGCCCGCCAGCTGTTGAGTGAGCAACCTGGTTACAATCAGCAGGCTGATTTAATAGTGCTGGGTTATTTGCAGCTTGAGCAAGGTTTGCTGGGTGATGCGCGCCAAACCGCTGCCGATTTACTCAAGGCTGATCAGTCCAAAGTGGAGATTTTCCAGCTGGCCGGCGATGTTGCTGCCAAATCTGCAGATGCTGCGTTGGCCAGACAGTTTTATCAACAAGCCCTGACCCTGGATGCCACTTACAAGCCCAGCCTGTTATCACTGGCAAGTCTGGCGCTGCAACAGCAGGACTGGAGCGGAGCAATGCAGTCGTACCAGACTTTGCTGAAAAAAGACCCGGCCGACCCGCTGGTGCTGCAACTGATGGCGGATGCGTCGCTGCGTCTTGGCAAAGCCAATGACGCTATTCAATATCTTCAACAGCTGGACCCACAGGACCAGAAGCTGGTGCCCGCTCGCATGGCGTTGTTGGAATTATATTTACAAACCAATGCCTTACCCGAAGCAAAAGCGCTGGCTGAACAACTGTCAGAGCAAACCGATATCAGCGCAGATTTGTATTTTGCCAAAGCCCGGCTGGCACTGAAGCAACAGGACCAGGCGGAAACTCAACGCATGAGCGACATTCTCTATGGGCTTTGGTACGACCAACCCTGGCGCTTGCGCGACCTGGCTGACCTGCAGTTAAATGCCAGAGACAGCAATGGCGCGAAGAAAACGTTGAGCCGGCTACAATCGCTCGATGGCGATGAATTCCAGATCGGCCTGCTACAGGCCAGGCTTGCATTGCTGGAACAACGGTATACCGATGGTTTGCGCTTATTGCAGAAACTGGAAAGCGGAAAGACCAATCAGCCGGCTGTGGCTGAACTCAAAGCGCACTTTTATCTGGCTCAGGGCCAGAATCAAGCTGCCGTTGAAGTGCTGACGCCGTTGTTCCGCCAATCCGGCGCGCAACCACATCTTCTGCTTTTGCTGCGGGCGCAGCGTGACCAGCCTGCAGCAGTGCGGCAGCTGCTGCAGGAATGGCTGCAGCAGCACCCGGCAGACCTCAGTGCCACCCTGGCGCTGGCTGAACAGCTTGAGCAGGCTGGCGAACCCGAACAAGCCCGGGCGCTATATCAACAAAGCCCATTATTGGCCAGCCAGGCAATTCTGCAGAATAATCTGGCGGTATTGCTGCTGGATACAGACCCACAACTCGCACTGCAATGGGCTGAGAAGGCGCACCTGTCTATGCCGGAACAAGCCGATATCCTCGATACTTATGGCTATGCGCTGGTCAAAGCCGGCCAGGCGGAAAAGGGCCTGGGAGTGCTGCGGGAAGCCGAGATCCGTCAGCCACAAGCAGCTTTACTGCAATTGCATATAGCCGCCGCTTTACTGCAGCTGAGCAGAACAGCGGAAGCCACAGCGATCCTCGATGCTATGCGCAGCCGCCAGCTCGATAGCACGGAGCAACAGCTGCTGCAGAAATTGCAAAAATATTAGGAAAATCACTTACACGCAGAGTTCCCGCTCCGGGAACTCTGTTTTTCGTCATTTAAGCCACAAAAACACTCAGGTTTTTTGCCTCGTCCCCAGAAAAGCTATCAAATTAAACCATTGTTATTAAATGATTATTTCTCAATAAACTGGTCATGGTCAGTTTTCATTAAAATTTCAAAAAGACAGCGTTGTCAAAAAGATACTGATCCGTTATTATTGCGCAAATTTTCAGCAGCATTGGCAGGGGCCTGCAATGAAGTTAGTTTTAGTGTTTGGGTTGGTTGCAGCCAGTCTGTTCAGTGTGGCCAGTCAGGCCGGTAGTATTAGCCTGGGTCAGGCCGCCAATTACAATGTATTCGTTAAAGAAAACTTCAGCGCCAGCTCCTCCGACACCGAAGGTGCGGCAGCGATCGGCGGGAATTTGCAGGTCAATGGCGGCTATGATTTTGGCTACGTCAACAGTAGCGCTGCTGCGACAGTCACAGTGGGTGGTAACGTGGTCAAAACCGGCTCCGGACACCTCAATGTTTACGATGGCGCCGGTAACAGCCGCCTCGGCGACTTGGTATACGCCGGAAGTTACAGCGTGACCGGCGGTGGTGTTGGTGCGGCAAGTGCCACTAAAGCACCATCTGCAGTCGACTTCAACAGCGCCTTCACTCAGCTCAATGCCCTGTCAGATCAACTGGCAGCAAAAACCACCCCTGCTGTTGGCATTAACCGCAACACTCAGGACGGCGTATTGGTATTTACACCGGCCCAGGTCACGGCAGACAATGTCTATGTATTTAATATTACGCAGGACGACCTGAATACTTTCCATACCATCCGTGTGGATAACAGCAATATCAGCAAAGATGCACTGGTCGTGTTTAACGTCAGCAATCCAAACGGCACACCAGCAAAAAACTGGACACCACAGGCAAAGTGCGCTGTTGGCAAAACTGACTGTCTGTCCCTGACACAAGTGCGTTACGAAGTGGGTGACCTGAACAGCAACAGCGCTGCCATCGCCAATCATGTCCTGTTTAACTTCAACGGTATCAATGACCTGCGTATTTCCTCTTCAGTCTATGGTTCTATTCTGGCTCCTAAAGCTGCCATCTCTACTGAATGGGGTGTGATTTGGGGTCAGGTCATTGCAAAATCCTGGAGTGGTAACCAGCAAGTAAACTGGGCACCATTAGACATCCCACCAGGTGGCAATAACAGCGTCAATGCACCAAGCCCGGTTGCCCTGTTATTATTACTGCCAGCGTTATTCTGGATGCGCCGGCGTTCAACTACTCAGGTGCAGACACAACTGCAAATGGCCTGAGTGTTAAAACCACAGCAGAAACGGACCGTCAGGTCCGTTTTTTTAATCACGCAATGCCAGTCTGAAGTCAAATCACTACAGCTTTCCCCCGGCGCCTACCCTGGTTTATCAAACAACAACGCCAATTTGATATTCGTTGCGCAAAATCAGCTGATTCACCGGAATAATGGTTGAAAAAGCTAATCTGATCAGTAATCTGAAGCTATGTCTTTCGGCTTAAAGCCGTCACCGGAAAAAGAGAGCGCGAATGCCCACAATTGGAACTCCCGGCAGCGCCAGCAGCACCAAAATATTGCTGCTGGGCTGCGGTGAACTCGGAAAAGAAGTTTGTCTGGAATTAAAGCGTTATGGCTGTGAAGTCATAGCCGCAGACCGCTATCCCAATGCGCCGGCAATGCAGGTGGCCGACCGTCATTATGTGATTTCAATGCTCGACGGCGCTGCTTTACGTCAGCTGGTTATCAGAGAAAAACCTGATTTTATCGTGCCGGAAATCGAAGCCATCGCCACTGCCACCTTACTGGAACTCGAACAGGAAGGCTTTTGCGTGATCCCAAGCGCCCGCGCCGCCCATCTGACGATGAACCGGGAAGGCATCCGCCGGCTGGCCGCCGAAGAGCTTGCTCTGCCAACATCGCGTTATCGTTTTGCAGATGATCATCCCAGTTATCTCGCGGCAGTTGCAGAAATTGGTTACCCCTGTGTGGTCAAACCTATTATGTCCTCCTCAGGCAAAGGTCAGTCTGTGCTGAAAAGCGCAGCCGATCTGGCCCACGCCTGGCAATATGCGCAGGAAGGCGGTCGCGCCGGTAAAGGCCGGGTCATTGTGGAAGGTTTTGTTGATTTTGATTATGAAATCACCCTGCTAACCGTACGCACAGCTGACGGCCAGACGCAATTCTGTGAACCTATAGGGCATCGGCAGGAACGTGGCGATTATCGTGAGTCCTGGCAACCGCAGGCCATGTCCGAGGTGGCTCTAACTAAAGCGCGCGACTACGCCGGCCGCATTACTGCTGCATTGGGCGGCCGGGGATTGTTTGGCGTCGAGCTCTTTGTTAAAGGCGACGACGTCTGGTTTAGTGAAGTCTCACCAAGACCACATGATACCGGCATGGTCACGCTGATTTCGCAAAATTTATCCGAATTTGCTTTGCATGCCCGGGCTATTCTCGGCCTGCCGGTACCGGCTATTCGCCAGTATGGCCCTGCGGCTTCAGCCGTGTTGCTGGTGGCGGGTCATTCACAGCAAATGCAATATGGCAATCTGGCAGCAGCCTTAACCCAACCTGACACTGAAATAAGGTTGTTTGGCAAACCAGAAGTACAAGGTGAACGCCGGCTCGGCGTGGCGCTGGCACTGGGTGATACCGTGCAACAGGCCGTAGACAAGGCATTGCAGGCGATTGCACAAGTGAAAATCAGTCTCTGAACATTGGGCTGTGGCTGATTGTGCTGAAGTCTCCTACACTAAGAATGGACTGCCTGTTCCGGGGTGGTCTGCACAACCTGCAGTTCTGCAAAAGCAGTGCTGAATTGTTTTGGTCGCGACTAAGAGGGAAGCTCCATGATTTTGTTAGTTGGTGGTGAAAAAGGCGGCAGTGGCAAAAGCTGTCTGGCGCAAAATATCGCAGTGTATTTTTCCAGTATGAAAAATGCCAATGTCATCCTGGTCGACTGTGACCCGCAACGCACCACATCTGACTGGGTTCAGGAGCGCCATTTGTCGCCCCAGGTCCAGTGGATCAACTGCGTGCAAATGTACGGAAAAATCCGTTACGAATTAAAAAGCCTGGAACACCATTACGATTACGTGATCGTCGACTGTGGTGGCCAGGACAGCGTCGCACTGCGCTCGGCGATGTCAGTTGCCTCACACGTGTTGCTGCCACTGCGGCCGAAACGCCGCGACCTGAAGACGCTTGAGCATCTGGAGGATTTAGTCAGTAACTGTAACGTGGTCAATCCGGACATGATTGTTGCTTGTGTACTGACACAATGCCCCTCGTTACCCAATCAGAGCAACCGAATTCTCGAAGCCAAAGACGTCGTGCGCTCCTTTAACCTGCGCGTGCTGAATTCGGTCACTTTCAGCCGCAATATCTACGACGACAGCGAAGAAAAAGGTATGTCGGTGATGGATACAGAACCGGATGGTAAAGCCGCAACTGAAATCAAAGACATCATTCAAGAATTAATGGCAATGAAGGCGATACAAGAAGATGGCATTGACCGATCTGAAAAAAAATTCAACACGATCGAATAAGCTCGCTTTTTCAGTCGATGAATTTATTGCCGACGCGGAAAACTATGCGATGGGTAAACCCCAAATCGTCAGTGTCCGCAAGGTTGCCGGCGATGAACTGGAGCCTTTGATTAATAAGGGTCCGATGCGACATGCCACTTTTACTTTGAGTGAAGAAGCGATCGAAATTCTGAACCAGCTGAGTCAGGAAACCGGAGTCTCCAAATCCAAGTTAATCCGTCAGTTGATTCTGAACGTCGACGCGCACAATCAGAGTGCAGTACTGCAAAGCGGTCATGCCGTGGTCGTGAAAAAAGTCGAGTAAACAGGAAAATCAGCGGCTGTGGCCGCTGATTTTCCATCATCGTAACGCACAGTTAGCGCATGCCGCGTTCGAATTCTGCAATGACGTCGCAGATCCGGCCCTGAGTGTCACCAAAGAACAACGGATTAAATTGTTTTTCCACACAATATGCCTGATAAAACGCCAACAACTCGGTTTTATCACTGGTGATCCGTTTTAATTCTTCCTGTTGTTTTTGCCCAAGATCACCGGAGAATGCCGCAAAACGCGCGCTGATAGTCCGTAACACCTGTTCACCATGCACCTGGCTTGCCTGACCGGCACTATCGGAAAACAGCGCATACAGCTGTTCTTTGTAAGGCTTAATGGTCGGGTGATCAGAAAAAGTCGCTAATAATAAAATCGCGACAATCAGCCACAAGGTTTTTTTCATACTGCCTCCGCTTATTTCGTACTCTATTTTACCCAGATAGACAGCGCTGACAACAACCAACACAAATCTGACAACTCTGTTTACACACAGGCCTCTTTCAAGTGTAAACAACAGCAACACTCCACATAGGGATCTGCCGCAGACTATTGAATTAATGAGCTATATCAATTGGTCCGCATATTGCTTCAGGCATGATACATCTTCAGATCACAGCTGTAGAAACCATAAAAACAACATGGGTTTTGGACAAGCCGCGGATGGGAACTGCTATACTCGCAGTCCTGCCCGACTGTCACTGCAGCATTTTCAGCATTAACGAGGTACCCCTTGGACCAACAACAACGAATTCCGGTCAAAGTTGACATGCATAACCCCAAAGCGCCGGAACATTATCCGTCGCGTGACCGGATTTATGTCCGGGCGGTCAAAGGTCTGCACCAACGGCTGCGTCGCAATATGGGTTTTGTGTTCATGGCGATGTTTTTCCTGTTGCCGTGGTTGCAATTCGAAGGACATCAGGCGGTGTTATTTGATTTGGACGAGCAGAAGTTCAATATTTTTGCGATGACGCTGTGGCCACAAGATTTCACCATTATGGCGTGGATCTTCGTCATCGGCGCTTATGCGCTGTTTTTCGTCACCACTTTTTATGGCCGGGTCTGGTGTGGCTACATGTGCCCGCAGACCGTCTGGACTTTTATTTTTATCTGGTTTGAAGAGAAAATTCAGGGCAACCGCAATCAGCGGATGAAGCTGGACAAAGACCCATGGTCTGGCCAGAAAGTGCTGAAAAAAGGTCTGACGCATTTTGCCTGGCTGGCATTTTCGCTACTGACCTCATTGATCTTCGTCGGTTATTTTACGCCGATTGACCAGCTGTTTATCGATTTCTTTACCGCGCAGGCCAGCTTCTGGTCCGTCGTTTTTGTACTGATTTTTATGTTCTGTACTTATGGTAACGCTGGCTGGATGCGCGAAATTATGTGTACCCACATTTGCCCTTACGCCCGCTTCCAGTCCGCGATGTTCGACAAAGACACTTTCACTGTGACTTATGACACAGCCCGGGGTGAAAACCGCGGCCCGCGTTCCCGTAAAGATACGGAATATAAAGCCAAAGGCCTGGGTGACTGTATCGACTGTAACCTCTGTGTCCACGTCTGCCCGACCGGGATTGATATCCGCAATGGTCTGCAGTACGAATGTATTAACTGCGGCGCCTGTATCGATGCCTGTGACGATACAATGGATAAAATGGGTTATGCCAAAGGCCTGATCAGCTATACCACAGAACACAGTCTGAACGGCAAGCCGACCAAAGTAGTGCGGCCAAAACTACTGGGTTATTTTGTCGTGCTGCTGGTAGTCTGCAGCGCCTTTGGTTGGACTCTATGGACCCGGATGCCGGCAGAAATGGACGTCGTGCGCGACCGTGGCAGTTTGTTCCGGGAAACCGATGAAGGTTTAATCGAAAATACCTACACGCTGAAAATTATCAACAAATCTCAGCAGGAACAAACATTTAAGCTCAGCTTTACCGGTATGGATAAAGTGAACTGGCTCGGCATCACAGAAGTCACCATCAAAGGTGGTGATACTGCCAGTGTGCCTATCAGTCTGGCGGCAGATCCGGCCGACTTATCTAAGCCAATGACCGATATTGAATTCAGTATCGAAAACGTCGCAGATGCCGAAGTGAAGCTGTCACAACGCAGCAATTTCTTCTCGGCGCGCTAAACCTAAAGTTGGCACAAAGCCGCCCTCGGGCGGCTTTTTGTTTTTACGCGGCCGGCGACGACACGTTATGATAGGCCATTGCTTCTTATGACCACCGGATTTGCTGATGTCTGCTCCTTTTCACTTCGCACAGTTGCAACCCGAAATTTTACTGGATGCACTGCAAAGTTATCGTATTCAGCCAGAGAGCGGCCTGTTAGCGCTGAATAGCTATGAGAACCGCGTGTATCAATTCAGAGCTGAAGACCAGCAAAGATACGTGGTGAAGTTTTACCGGCCAGAGCGCTGGACTGCAGCACAAATCAGCGAAGAACATCAATTTTGTCGCGATTTACAACAAGCCGGGCTCGATATCATCGCTCCGTTGCAGTTTGACGGTCAGAGTCTGCTGCAATATCAGCACTACGCTTTTGCCGTATTTCCCAGCAAAGGCGGTCGTGCATTCAGTGCTGAACAGGACGAACACTGGGAGCAGCTTGGCAATTTGCTGGGGCAAATTCATCAGACCGGCGCGGGTCAGTCATTCCGGCACAGACCGTTGCTGAATATTACCACCGACCTGCAGCAGGCCATCCCGGAATTGCTGAGCAGCCCGTTGTTACCAGTCAGTCTGCATGACGCTTTTGCTGTAGTGACCGCAGAACTGCTGCAAACTATCCGTCAGCTCAGGCTGCCGGAGCCCACATCAATACGTCTGCACGGTGATTGCCATGCCGGCAACATTCTGGCCGACCAGCGGCTGTTCCTGCTGGATTTTGATGATTGCCTGCAAGGGCCCGCGGTACAGGACTGGTGGATGTTATTAAGTGGCGATGAAATGGAGCAGCGTATTCAGCTGGAGATTTTAGCTGAGCAATATCAGAACTTTACTGATTTTAACCAGTCTGAATTGGCGCTGATT